>JBGOXH010000110.1:0-9096 GCA_041479075.1 Bacteroidia bacterium
CATGTCGAGACTTTTATCCGCGAAGGAAATTTACATCTTATTGTTCACAGTAAATTCACTGAACCTGAGAAAGATGCAGAATATTCGGCTGTCCTGATAGGATTCCTTGAAAAGAATTTTGGTAATAAATAAAAAAAGTTCTGTATGGGGAAAAAACAAGAAGATTCTTCATCACTTGATGATTGCATTGCAATAAAAACGGATCGCGGCATGGAAGGTTGTGCTTGTCGACGGAACGGGAATTCATCCTCATAAGCCTCTCGAGGGATTTACGTTTACCAACATTACAGGTACATGTTCAAAAGGAATATCTCTTGCCAATATCACTAAAGCAAATCTGAAGAACATCAACGTAACAGGATTTACCGGACCTTTGCTTAGTATTAATAATGTTACAGGGAAAGGATTGAGTGGTGCAACAGTGATTGATCCACCTAATATTCCGGAATCTGTCAGTCAAATAATCAAACGTATCAGCTTAAATAACTACCTGTTATTTGTAAATTTCTACTACCTTTATAAAATTAGTATTAAAGAGCCAAATATCACAAAATAAAATAGTCGTCATGCAAAAGAAAATTACCTTTCTTACCCTGTTGACTATGTTTTCGACATTTATCTGTGCTCAGCCTATATCAAATGTTAATGCGAAAACCGATGAGAATAGAGTTATTATTAACTATTCTTTACTTACAAAAGGTTCAACAACCTTAGAGCTTTATTTTAGTGAAGATAATGGTACTAGTTGGGAGGGTCCTCTTAATAATGTCACCTGGGATGCTGGATATGATGCCGTATCAGGCCAAAAGCAAGCAATATGGGATGTTTTAAAAGACAAAGAGATATTTACTTCTGAAAAAGTAATTTTTAAAATTAAATTATCACAAAATAATTTCTTTTTAGACCAGCGCGACAATAAAATGTATTCTACTATAACTATCAATGATCAGGAATGGATGGCTGAAAACCTGAATTTTGCGACACCTTCCGGTAGCTGGTGCTATAATGACGATTCAATATCATGTACTAAATATGGGAGACTTTACGATTACAAAACAGCAAAACAAGTATGCCCTGAGGGCTGGCATCTTCCATCAAAATCAGAATGGGAGACTCTTTTCATAAAATTTGGTGGTATCAAGATGGCTGGAGGAAAACTTAAATCAGTTTCGAATTGGAAAAGCCCTAATACAGGCGCAACTGATGAAAGTAAATTGTCGCTTTTACCTGGTGGCTCTAAAAAAATTAGTGGTATCAAGATGGTGGGAGGAATATATAAATCAGTTTTGAAAAGGGAAAGCCCTAATACTGGCGCAACCGATGAAAGTAAATTGTCGCTTTTACCTAGTGGTTCTAAAAAAATAGGTAAAAGTGGATTCAATGGTGCGGGAGAATATGGAAATTTCTGGAGTTCATCATTAATGTATGCTACTGGTGGTGGAGTAATTTACAATGAGCTAATTTATGAAAGTAGAGCTGTAAATCAACTCGAGGCTAACGGATTTTGGGGATTGAGCGTCAGATGTTTGAGACATAAAAGTAATTCAGAGATTTCTGGATTAAGTAAAGTATCCTCGTTTAGTATAATAAAAGAAGGATATCCTGTTAATAAAATTCTGCCTGTCTTTTTTATTAAGAATTATGTTGAAATGAATATTGCAAAATGGCAGAAAAAAGGTGAATTCGAGAAATCAAATGATTATAGAATTCGTGTGACAGAACAATCACGTAATCAAAAAGTCCAGGAATTAACCAATGAAGCGGTAGAAACCTATAAAACTGAATATTCTAAAACAATTGATTGGTCCATTTTCAAAATTGATCAGTACGATGCTGATAATGAAACATTTCTTATCAAATCAGAACAATTTGGAGATTTTGTGATTCAGGTTCCTGGCACTGAAGCACAATCTCTAAAACAAAACTGGAATAAAGTTCAGTTCAAGAACACAGATTTTATAATCTCTAACAATGATCTTATATTTTCAAAAACGACCATAATTAATTCAGTTAATGGAAAGTCTTACGTATATGATAGTAAAAAGTCTACTTTGTATTCAGCTACTAATATCACATATAATTTTTCACCAATACAAGTCGATGTACCAACTGAAGATATGAAGTCAAATAATACAAAAATAGAAACCAATTCAGTCGTATATGGAAGAGATCCTGTTGATTCTGAAATTCCTAATTCAGTTACTGCGAAAGAAAATAAGATGACTTTTGCACTTATAATTGGGAATGAAGATTATAAAAATGAAATTAAGGTTCCTTTTGCAAAAAACGATGCAACTATTTTTAACGAATATTGTAAGAAGACACTTGGTATTCCTCAGGGTAATATCAGGTTGCTTTTAAATGGCACCTATGGACAAATGCTGGGTGAAGTTAAATGGATAAAAGATGTCATAAAAGCATATAATGGTGAAGCTCACGTAATCTTTTATTATGCCGGGCATGGGATGCCTGATGAAAAGGACAAAACTGCCTACATGCTTCCTGCGGATGGAAACTCAACTATCTCTCAGACAGCTCTTAAGCTTGATGATCTTTATGCAGATCTGGCTTTAAATCCATCAAAATCAGTCACAGTCTTCCTTGATGCATGTTTCAGTGGAGCTGCCCGTGAAGGATCATTATCTAAAGGGAGAGGTGTAAGAATTGCTCCAAACGAAAACACCTTAACCGGGAACATTATAGTATTTACTGCAACTAGTGCCGACGAAACCGCTTTGCCATATACTGATAAAGGACATGGTTTATTTACCTATTTTATCCTTAAGAAATTACAGGAGACCAGAGGAGATGTTTCAATGTCTGATTTATCACTTTACGTTATAGATAACGTTACGAAACAATCTGTTGTTGTCAATAATAAAATCCAGAATCCTAAAATTAATGTAAGCCCCTCTATTCAGGATAAATGGCAAAATCTAAAACTTAATTAGGCTGCCTGACTCTGTTTAACAGATTATTATTTTCTTACTACCATATTATTATCAATCAGCCGGCTGTTATACGACTGAATAACAGCTTTCAGCTTCTTCTCCATCTGCCGGGTAAGCTCCGGCTCACTCTCCATTACATTAGTTTCCAGAAAGTTGTCGGTTTTATAGTTATATAATCCGACAGGCTTATTATCTATCATCTCAAGAATATGATCCTTCATATAAAGTTGATAGGCGCTGCCACTCGTATTATATGCAAACGATTCATAAGAATCGTCCAGAAGGTCGTTCCCGAATGCAATATACTCCTCATCATAATTAAGATAGTTTAGAACAGTAGGCATAATATCAATCTGTTGCGCAATTTTATTCTTGACACCTTTAAGATCACTGCCTGGCTTGTAAAAAACTACTGGGATGCAGTATGATCCGAAATTGTTCTGAAACTCCTTATGGATCGATTCATTTGTATGATCAGCAGTAATTACAAAAAGTGTATTCTTAAACCATGGTTCAGAATCAATTTCATTAAAAAACTCTTTTAAGGCATAATCTGTATAACCGACAACTTCTAAAATCGGAGCAGGACCTTTTTTGAATTTGCCTTTATATTTTTCAGGTACTTCGAAAGGATGATGCGACGATACTGAAAAGATTGATGCCAGGAACGGCTGGGGAAAACTATTCAGCTCTTTTGCAAAAAACTTGAAAAATGGTTCATCCCAAACACCCCACATACCGTCAAAATCATTTTTATCGGGGTATTGATTAAGTCCGAAATAATCGTCAAATCCTGTCATCCTTGCGAATGAATCAAATCCCATCGAGCCATTGGGAGCTCCATGAAAGAAAGCAGTATAATAACCTTTCCTTTTTAGCAGTGAGGCAAGTCCATTCACCTGATTATTAGCATAATGTGAAATGATATATGGAGTTTCAAGTGATGGCAATGATGCAAGTATTGATGGCATAGCATCAATTGATTTCTTACCATTACTGAGTGAAACTTCAAAAGTAAGGCTCTTATTTATCAGTGAATCTACAAATGGGGTATAGCCTTTATAAGTTCCCCCTTCAAGATCGCTGCTCAAAGATCCTATATATTCTCGTCCAAAGCTTTCAAGAATAATTATCAGAACATTGTCCTTTACGAATGGTTTGTTCACTGAGGGAATGTAATGGGGATTAAATATCTCATCAAGCTTAGTTTTATCATAAAAGTTATATTTTACCAGTGGCTTCATACTCGATGTTCTGAAGATGCTGAAAGGAGTGTTAAGTACTATAGCAACATCTCTTGGAGATTTTACATAACGTGCTGCATTACTTATTGTTATAGGCCGGGTAGAGTGCTTATATCCGCCTCTGGCACCTCCTATCACCAGGGCAATAACCAAAGGAATAAACAGTACATTGATTACATAATAGATGATCTTATTGGAAGGTTCAGGTTTTTTAAGCCTGACCTTATTGTACAGGTAAACCATTAAGAAACAGATGAAAATGAAAAAAAGTAAGAAGTACCAGTAGTCAATAAGATACTTAAAGAACATTTTCCCCAGATGTGATTCATTTTCAAAGGTTTTGAAAACATCAGCAGTTGCTCTTTTAAAAACAAACCGGTAATAGACAAAATCAGCACAGTTTATTGCAAATGCAAATCCGTTTGTGATAAAAAACAGATACTTTAAAATCTTATCATAAGTTTTGTTATATCTGAAATCAAAAGGAAGAATTTCAAAAAGTATGAAGAGCATGTTGATATAGACTGTTGCTGAAATATCAAACACCAATCCACCTTTCAAAATTGAAATAAACTCTCCCGGTGTAATACCAGGGAACATTTTAATATTTAACAGGTAGAATCCGATACGGCATAACGAAAACAGGAATAAAACAAGTAATATCCTGTAGATCAGGACAATGAAAATATTTTTTGTTAAGATCCAGTTTTTCATTTATCAGAAAAGTAAAAATACTTTATTCACAAACTGATCAGATTTTTCTAACCTGATTAAAAAATAAAAGTATAAAAACTATTTCTGAGCAGCAAGCCGTATATCTTTTAGCCAGATTATTGTCGGCGATGATGAATATGACGATGGACCTGAACCTCCATCACTTCTCGCAGCTCCTCTTGACATTCCTCCACCGGGTCTTCCACCTCCACCACCAGGTCTGCCTCCAGGTTCGCCTCGGGCAGGCATTCCCTGTCCGCCTTCAGGGCTTCCTCCCTGACCAGCTGAACCTGCTGATTCATAGGCAATTCCCAATGAAAGGAGTGTAAGTATTTTTTTCATGCTATAAATAGAAATAGCAGTCAATTATTTTTTCAGGAAATTTTCCTTGAGTTCATTATTGATAGACTTTGCTTTGTAGTACATTTTCAATGGCTTATAACTCATGAGCAAAGTAGATAGAATTGCAAGTAAAATAATTACAATTTTTACAGAAACCGGATTTGCTTTAAGTGTTTGAATAAGCCCATGGTAAAGCAGGTATAAAGCAAAAAAGTCAATAGCCAGCATTATGGCAATCCCTGCAATAACATTCAAACCTCCGGTAAAACTAAGTAATACATTGAAAGGAAAAAGAACCAGTGTGGCTGCAATTACTCTCACATTTGCTTCATAATCTTTGCTTCCCCGGCAGATACCAGAAATAATATAAAGTAACACCGCACCTACAAATAATCCGACTATGGCTCCTATAATAAACCAAATAATTATCATGAAGCCACTTATACTGCCAATCACCGGACCACCAAGATCCACAAGGTTCCATAAGAATCCAATAATTCCTGCCACTGCTCCATAAATTAAAGCTTTAATCAAGGGTTCTGCAACACCCCCCGTAGTTTTCATCTTTGAAAAATATGACTTCGTGTTTATAAGGACATCTATTGACTCCTTAATGAAAGCTTTAAAACCAAATGATAAATTACTCATGATCTAATTAATTTAAGATTATAGTTTATCAAAGAAAACCTGCCGGAAAATAATTCAACCTTTCTTATTCGAGATAGGTGTAACCATAAAGTCCTGAGCGGTAATTGGACAGAAACTCTTTGCCTTCCTCAACTGTAATGATACCGGCTTTTACAGAGGATGTCACCCACGACTCGACTGTACGTACCATCTTTTTGGAGTTATACTGGACATAGTCAAGAACTTCAGCAACTGTTTCACCATCAATTACCTGATCAATCTTATAACCATTTTCATCCACCGAAACGTGAACAGCATTGGTATCGCCGAACAGGTTATGAAGATCGCCCAGTATTTCCTGGTACGCTCCGACAAGAAATACACCCAGGTAGTATGGCTCTTTGCCTTTCAGCGGATGTACCGGCAGGTGATGCGATGAGTTGCGTGTTGCAATGAAATTATCGATCTTACCGTCTGAGTCACAGGTCATATCCTGTATTGTTGCAAAAATATTTGGTTCCTCATTCAGACGATGAATAGGCATTATTGGAAAAACCTGGTCAATTGCCCACGAATCGGGGAGCGACTGAAACAGGGAAAAATTACAGAAATACTTATCTGACAATATCCTGGATATCTGCTTTAATTCTTCAGGTACATGTCTGCTGATATTTGCAATATGATATACTTTACGTGCAATTGACCAGAAAAGACATTCGATCTGGGCTCTTGTTTTCAGATCAATCAGCCCCAGGCTGAACCTGTCAAGAGCTTCTTCCCGAATCTGTTGTGCATCGTGCCATGTTTCAAGCATTCTCGGCTGATTAAAACCGTCCCATAAGCTGTAAAGCTCCTTAACAAGCTCATGATCAGCATCAGTTACAACCTCTTCATCTTCCCATGTCGGTAATGTCGCGGTTTCAAGCACCTCGAATACCAGCACAGAATGATGTGCGGTGAGTGAGCGGCCTGATTCAGTAATTACGTTGGGGTGTGGTATGTTATTTTTATTGCTTACATCGACAAATGTACTTACTGAGTCGTTTACATATTCCTGGAGGGTATAATTCATGCTGCTCTCACTGTTCGAAGAAGCTGTACCATCGTAATCAACACCCAGTCCTCCGCCAATATCTACAAATTCCACATTAAAGCCGAGCTTACGTAGCTGAACATAAAACTGAGATGCCTCCCTTAACGCAGTTTTAATACGCCTGATCTTAGTCACCTGGCTCCCTATGTGAAAGTGAATCAGCTTGATACAGCCTTTCATTTTATTCTTCTCAATAAAATCGATAGCCTCAAGCAGTTCACTTGATGTAAGTCCGAATTTACTGATATCACCTCCTGAATCTTCCCATTTTCCACTACCTATACTCGCCAGTTTTATACGGATACCAAGGTTAGGTTTTACTTTTAGTCGTTTTGAGATTGAAGTAATAAGCTTCAGCTCATTAAGCTTTTCGATAACAAGAAAGATCCTTTTTCCCATCTTCTGAGCAAGAAGAGCAAGCTCAATATAACTTTCATCTTTATAGCCGTTACATATTATAAGCGACTCAGGATCGGTATTAATGGCGATTACAGCGTGAAGCTCAGGCTTCGATCCGGCTTCCAGACCAATATTGAATTTTTTGCCATGGCTGACAATCTCTTCAACAACAGGCCTCATCTGGTTTACTTTAATAGGGTAGATAATAAAATTCTGGGCTTTATAACCGTACTCTTCTGAAGCCTTTTTGAAACATTTTGAAATGCTGATGATACGGTCGTCCAGAATATCAGGGAACCTGATAAGAACCGGCGTTGAAACATCCAAAAGCATCAGTTCATCAAGGAGCTCCTTCAAGTCGACAGAAACGCCGTTCTTCTGAGGGGTAACTGTTACATTTCCTTTTTCATTGATCGAAAAATAGTCAACGCCCCATCCGTTGATATTGTATAATTCAGCTGAATCTTCTACGCGCCATCTTCTCATGATCAGTTATTTTAAACTGGTGACCTGAAAATTAAAGATCAGAAAAAATTAAATTTTTTGCAATGTTAATTAATTAACATGAATATGGGTACTAATTATTTAGATTTGTATTATAAAAATAAGAAATATGAAAATAAGAAAAATGAAATATGGCGGGCTGAAATGTCTGATCGTCCCGATGCTGGCATTCACTCTTTCATCAATGAAATTGAGTGGACAGGAATATGCCATTGGTGCAGATTTGTCATTTCTTAAAAGTGCTGAAGACAGGGGCTTTGCCTTTAAGGAAAATGATACTGCCAGACCAGGTCTGCAGATTTTTAAAGATCATGGATATAACTGGATAAGACTACGGTTATTTCATACACCAAAAGAGCTTCCGAATAATCTTGAATATACAATTGCCCTGGCAAAAAAAGCAAAGGAGATGGGATTCAAATTTCTTCTCGATTTTCATTATTCCGATACATGGGCTGATCCGGGAAAGCAGTTTATTCCAAAAGCCTGGGAAGGAATGTCGCACCAGCAGCTTGTGAAAGCTGTTCTCGATTACAGCACTGCAACTATCAAAGCTTTCAGACAAGAGCATGTTCTGCCGGATATGGTACAAATTGGTAATGAAGTGATTAACGGAATGCTGTGGCCTGACGGAAAGCTCCCGGAAAACTGGAGAAATTTTGCCGATCTTATCCTGGCAGGTATAAATGGTGTTTATGCAGCATGTGATCCCCTTTACTATCCGAAAATTATGATTCATATTGACCAGGGGGGAAATATGAGGCTGACAAAGTATTTCTTCGATAAGCTGTTATCATATGGAATCAAGTTTGATTATATAGGTCAGTCGTATTATCCCTGGTGGCATGGAAGCCTGTTCGACCTCCGTAACAATATGAATTTCATGGCAGAAGAGTACAAAAAACCAATAATACTTGTTGAAGTTGCTTATTGTTCATCGCCGACGGAATATAAGAACAAGCTGGCACCTTTCCCTGAGACACCCGAAGGACAAAAAGAATTTCTGGATGAGGTAAATAAAATCGTACTGAGTACTCCGGATAACCTTGGTGCAGGCGTATTCTGGTGGGAACCTGCCACGAAGGGTGGACTATCGACACGTGATTTCTTTGATGAAAAGGGAAATGTGCTGCCGGTAATTACTGTTTTTGATAAATATACCAGATATTGAAAAAGCTATTTAACCGGTTCCGTTTTCAGATCAGTCCTGTCAAAGATTTTA
>JBGOXH010000311.1:0-3108 GCA_041479075.1 Bacteroidia bacterium
ATTCCAATTATCATTTACCATTCTCAGTTTTTTCCAATAAACCTACTGATTGATAGTAAACCTGATATGGATCTTTGCAAGTTCATTTTTTAAAATTCAATTGTAATAATATTCTTTTTCTTTCAATTTTATACAAAATACATCAATTAAATTAATAATTGCTAATAAATAAGGAGAAAAGTTATAAACCATTATTGCAGTTCAGTGAAAAAAATATTTAACTGAAAAGTTATTAACAAGTTCAATGAGAAAATATTTCAGGTTAAATAACCTTGAAAATTAAATTTTGTTTGAGACTAAATTAAAGAAAAGAAGCACCAGTGAACTTGTCTGCAATTTGTTTTGAAAACAGACTCGGAAGAATAAATTTTATGCTTTATTAAAAAAGTGGAGAAGCTTTATGGATGATAGTTCACCTGTTAAAAACTTTAATGCATGTTAAAGTGAATTGTTTTAAATTTGGTAGCGTTGAATTAAAAACTGTAATGTCATGTCACACGAAAAAGCAAAACAGCAGACAAAAGTCAAAAAGCAGGCTACAAAAAGCCTGAAAGAAAAACGTGCTGCCAAAAAAGCAAAAAAAGCCGCTAAATAAGCAGCCAGTCGGAATTTTGCGCAAAATAAAAAGGCCGTCTGATTATGACGGCCTTTTTGTCTCTAGTATAGTAAATTAAGCCAGCTTGACGTTTACTGCATTAATTCCTTTTTTACCTTCGGCAAGTTCAAATGTCACTTCATCATTTTCTTTGATTTTGTCGATCAGACCAGAAACGTGTACAAAATATTCATTTTCTGAATCTGCGTCTTTAATGAATCCGAATCCTTTTGATACATTAAAAAATTTTACTGTTCCTTTGTTCATTGTATTCTGTTTTTAAAATTAGGCCGCTAAATTACATATTATAATTTACATAGCCAAAAAAAAGTGATTTTCATTTTTTTATAATTGACACTCGAGTTCTCTCAAAAAGAATTTAAGGTGTAATTATTCCTGACTATTATTTGTTACCTGAAAATATTTCTACTTTTATCAGCCAAATATTTATAGTTCCAGATAATGAAAAAAATACTGATAATCAGTATCCTCATCTTTTATACAGGTTCTTCTGCATTCAGCCAGATTAAGCTTCAGACAAAAGCTGAAAGCTCTGATTTCAAATCGACGTCTGATTACAAGGATGTTATGAACTTCATTGATCAGTTGAAGAAAACATCAAAGCTGATAAGGGTTGAAACAATTGCTCAATCAGCTGAAGGAAGAAGTGTACCTCTGATGGTAATTGGTAAACCTCTTCCAAAGTCGCCGGCACAACTTTCAAACGATACCCGTATCGTTATTTATATCCAGGCAAATATTCATGCGGGTGAAGTTGAAGGAAAGGAAGCATGCTTAATGTATGCAAGAGATCTGCTTTCTGAAAAGGATCCGCAAATTCTCAGGGATGTTATATTGTTGATATGTCCAAACTTCAATCCTGACGGAAATGAAAAAATTGATCCGCAGAACAGAACTAACCAGAATGGCCCCGTTAACGGAGTAGGAGTGAGGCATAACGGACAACTTCTGGATCTGAACAGGGATGGCATGAAAGCAGAATCACCTGAAGTGAGAGGAATTTTGACAAAGGTTTTTAATACATGGGACCCCGCAGTGTTTATGGACTGCCATACTACAGATGGATCATATCATGTTGAACCTGTTACATTTACATGGATGGTGAATCCTAACGGCGATAACTCGCTAATCCGATTTATGCGTGACAAAATGATTCCGGAGATGTCAAGTACACTTCTTGAAAAATATAAGATAGAAAACTGCTACTACGGTGAGTTTAATAATATGATGAATCCGGAAAGCGGCTGGTTTTACGATGCAGCAGACCCCAGGTTCTTAAGCAACTATTATGGTCTGCGGAACAGGCTTGGAATTCTGAATGAGAATTACGTTCATGCCGATTTTAAATCGCGTGTCTGGGGCTGTTACTACTTAATTAAATCACTTACAGATTATGTTACGGCACATAAAAATGAAATTAAAAATATGCTTCATGAGGTTGATGCCAGGACGGTCCAGCGGGGAATGAACCCTTCTGTAACAGATTCATTTGCAATTGAATATAAGGTAAGACCGCTTCCTGAAAAAGTAACTATCAAAACTTATGAGGTCGAACGGTCAACCGAAGCAAATGTTTATCCGCCATTCAGGCAAACCGATCGCCAGAAGAATGTGACGGTTCCATATTTTATTGATTATTATCCAACTAAAAATGTCAGGTTTCCCTTTGCATATCTGATAACTGTAAATGACCAGAATGTCACCGGATTATTAAAAACACATGGAATCAGAGTCGAAAAATTAACCGTTGAATCATTAATAGAGGTCGAAAGGTTTGAAATAACTGAACTGAAAGGAGCTTCACGATTGAATCAGGGTCATTATACAAATACTATTAAAGGCAGAACTCATAAAGAGACAATTGATTTTCCTGTCGGGACACTTGTAGTAAGAACTGCACAACCTCTTGCAAACCTTGCTGCCTATCTTCTTGAACCACAGTCGAATGACGGATTAATGACATGGAATTACCTCGATCGCTACCTCGTACCTCAATGGGGCATGGGATATTATCCGTATCCGGTCTATAAAATCATCAGCCCGGTTGATCTGAAAACAGAATTAGTTTTTTGATTTAAATTAACCACCTCCCCCCTGACTAAGTCAGGGGTACTCCCCGCTTAAGCGGGGCAGGCTCTCCTTTGAAAAGGAGGAGAAAGTAGTATTTATTAAATTTCCCCTCCTTTTTAAAGGAGGGGTGTCACGACGGAAGAGTCGTGACGGGGTGGTTTTATTATCACTTCCGGGTCCACTTATCGAATACTGTAATTACCGGCAGCACATTTCCCTTTTCATCAAAAAAATCACATGTCGATAGTCCACCCATCGTGGCAGGTTCCCACCAGAATACGCCTGCACCAAGATTATCCGGAGTATTCAGCACGATTTCATTTACCTCATCCAGAAATTCTTTTTGTCCTTCAGGTGTCTCAGGGAAAGGTGCCAGCTTATTCTTATATTCCGTCGGCGACGAACAATAAGCAACTTCGACA
>JBGOXH010000142.1:0-7272 GCA_041479075.1 Bacteroidia bacterium
TATTCTGGCTCATTATTATCAGACAGGAGAAATTCAGGATATTGCTGATTTTGTTGGAGATAGTTTGGCTCTTTCGCAAAAGGCAGCTATGAATGATGCAGATATTATTCTTTTTGCAGGAGTAAAGTTCATGGCTGAAACTGCAAAAATTTTGGCTCCGGAAAAAAAGGTGCTTCTCCCCGATTTAGATGCAGTATGTTCGCTGGCTGATTCATGTAAAGAAAAAGATTTTAGGGAATTCATAAAAAATAATCCTGGAAGAACAGTTGTATCATATGTAAACACTACTGCAGAAATAAAGGCATTATCAGATATTATATGTACCTCATCAAATGCAGTACAGATAGTTAATTCACTTCCTAAAGATGAAAGAATAATTTTTGCACCAGACAGAAATCTTGGAAATTACGTTTTAAATAAAACAGGACGTGATATGGTAATATGGAATGGAACATGTCATGTTCATGAAGAATTTTCACTGGAAGCAATTTTGAGTTTAAAAGACAAAAATCCTGATGCAAAAATTATCGTTCATCCTGAATGTGAGCTGCCCATAAGAATGGTAGCAGATTATATTGGTTCGACGTCAGCATTGCTTAATTTTACAAAAAGTGATAATAGTAAATGTTATATTATTGCAACAGAACCAGGAATAATTCATCAGATGAAAAAAGAAAATCCGATGAAAAAATATATTCCGGCACCACCAAAAGACTCAACATGCGGTTGCAGCGAATGTAACTTCATGAAACTGATTACAATAGAAAAAATATACAAATGCCTGAAAAATGAAAAGCCGGAAATATTTATTGATAATAAAATATTGATTGCTGCCCAAAAACCAATAAAAAGAATGATGGAAATTTCTAAAAAACTTGGACTGTAAACCATGAGAAAAATATTAATCATATTCATCTTAATAATATTAGGAATAAACGGATATTCTCAGATAAATGAAGAATTAAAAGACGGTTATCAGATATTTAAATATCCGAATGGAACTGTTTCAAGCGAAGGATTAATTAAAAATGGAAAGCCGGATGGATTTTGGAAGAGTTATTATGTGACAGGTATTAAAAAGTCTGAAGGAAGATATACCAGCTTTAAACTTGACAGCATCTGGTTATTCTATGATCAGATAGGTGATACTACCGATAAGATCAGCTATTTGTTCGGAAAGAAAAACGGATATTATATTAAATATAAAAAAGATCCTTCTGTCGGAACTTATATCTGGTCAAAAGAGCTTTTTGCCGGCGACAAAAAGGAAGGAACAGCGTTTATATATTTTCCAGATGGTAAAATACAACAAACAATACCATATAATTCAGGGAAAAAAGAAGGATTGTCAAAAGAATTTGATCAGGAAGGGAATGTTATTGTTCTGCTTGAGTATAATAATGATTTCCTGGTAAGCAGGGAAAAGATCAACAGAACAGATAATAACAGATTAAAACAGGGAGAGTGGAAAGAATTTTATCCAAACGGAAAGATAAAAGCAGAAAAAACATATAAAGACGACCTGCTGCATGGATACTACAAAGAATATGATACTAAAGGGAACCTGGTACTTACCATGCTTTATGAGAACGGATCTATTGTGAAATCGAGGGTTGAAGACGAAACAGACATTGAGATAATAAGTAAATATGATGATAATAATAAGCTTATTAATAAAGGACCGTTCAGAAATAAGATTCCTGTCGGTGTTCACAGAGAATACGGACAGGACGGTAAAATAACCAAAGCATACATTTACAATGATAATGGTTTATTGTTATCAGAAGGGATAGTTGATGAATCAGGAAACTTTAATGGAAAATGGGAAGACCTCTATCCTGATGGAAAAGTACAGGCTGAAGGAGCATATACCGACAATAGGAGAACCGGTTTATGGAAATTCTACAATATTTCTTCTAAGGTCGAACAGACTGGATATTATAACAACGGAAGACCCGACGGTTTATGGAAATGGTATTATGACAACGGAGCTATTTTAAGAGAAGAAGAATATTTTCAGGGCCAGCGCGATGGCGCTTATACTGAATATTCAGAAACCGGAGATATTGTCGGACAAGGACAGTATTCAGACGGAGAAAGGAACGGGGACTGGAAGTTTAAGGCGGGCGATAATATGGAAGAAGGGAAATATATTATAGGATTAAAAGACGGCCTTTGGAAATCATATTATTCGGATGGAAAATTAAGATTTAAAGGGAATTTTGTCCAGGGCAACCCTGATGGTCAGCAGCTTTTTTATTATGAAAATGGAAAATTGAAGGAAGAACAATTTTATAGAATGGGAATCAGGCAGAGAACCTGGAAAAAATTCGACGAAGAAGGATCTCCTGTCCTGACAATTACTTATAAAGACGATGTCGAAACAAGTATTAACGGAGTAAAAATAAATCTTCCCGAAAGCGACACGAAGCTGATAAAATAATTACCTTGCTTTATGGAAGAAAATTTCAGTATCCGGAAGGATGACATTTCAATCGCCGACAAGGAATTTGAAAAGCAGCTAAGACCAGTTAACTTCAGTGATTTCAGAGGGCAAAAGCAGGTAATTGATAATCTGATAGTATTTGTAACCGCTGCAAAAAAAAGAGGAGAACCTCTCGACCATGTCCTTTTGCATGGACCCCCCGGCCTGGGAAAAACTACGCTGGCGTCAATAATTTCAAATGAGCTTCAGGTTAATATTCGTGTTACATCAGGTCCGGTTCTCGACAAGCCAGGCGACTTGGCAGGATTACTTACAAACCTTGAGGAGGGCGATGTTCTTTTCATAGATGAGATACACCGGCTGAGTCCTGTTGTTGAAGAATATCTTTATTCGGCAATGGAAGATTTCCGGGTCGATATCATGATCGATAAAGGCCCAAGTGCACGATCGGTTCAGCTGACACTTAATAAGTTCACTCTGATCGGGGCAACAAC
Source organism: Bacteroidia bacterium (assembly GCA_041479075.1). Lineage (GTDB taxonomy): Bacteria > Bacteroidota > Bacteroidia > Bacteroidales > VadinHA17 > LD21. Next base: position 2,941 of record JBGOXH010000142.1, read on the forward strand.
AAGATCCGGATTACTTACCAGTCCGCTCAGGGCCAGGTTTGGCATCACTTTCCACCTCGAATATTATGACCAGGAAGTTCTCTCATGGATAGTAAAAAGATCTGCCGGGATTCTTAAAATAAAAATTGATGAAAATGCAGCAGTAGAAATAGCTAAAAGAAGCCGGGGAACACCAAGAATCGCGAATGCACTATTAAGAAGAATTCGCGATTTTGCACAGGTTAAAGGCACCGGAAAAGTTGACCTTGAAATAACAAAATACAGCCTTAATGCTCTTAATATTGACCAGTACGGGCTTGATGAAATGGATAACAGGATACTTTCGGCAGTGATTAATAAATTTAACGGAGGACCGGTCGGATTAACTACAATAGCCACTGCAGTGGGAGAAGAAAGCGGAACAATTGAAGAAGTTTATGAACCGTTCCTTATTAAAGAAGGTTTTCTTAAACGAACACCACGGGGTCGTGAAGCAACGGAACATGCTTATAAACACCTGGGAATCAGATTTAAACACGACGAAAACGGCTCTCTTTTCTAAGAGGAAATCAGAATAGATGGTTCAGATGTAATTGTATTTAATTAAATACATTACTGATCTTTTCGAGGCCTTTTTTATTTAAGATCCGGATCTTTCTTCCATTCAGCTCAACCAGTTTGTCTGATTTGAATTCTGATAAAAGTCTGATTACTGATTCTGTCGCAGTGCCGACAATGTTAGCAAGCTCTTCACGGGTGAGTGATATCTGAAGATAATTCTGATTATCGAGGCCGAAATCAACAACAAGCAAAAGAAGTATTTCAGCAAGTCTTTCCCTGACAGTTTTCTGGGCAATGTCGGTTATAAAGGAATTTGCTTCACCAAGTTCATGACAAGCCAGCTTAAGCAGTTCATGAGCATAACTGGAATTGGATTTAACAAATGATATAAGGATTTCTGAAGGAATAAAACAAACCCTGCTATCTTCTATAACTTTAGCAGAGGTGCATGCTACCTCATTGCTAAGAACGCTTCGGTATGCAATAATATCTCCGGGTTTAGCAAAGCGAATAATCTGCTCTTTTCCGTCCAACCCGGTTTTAAAAATTTTAATAATTCCGCTGTGGATACAGTAGAAACCGCTGATCCTGCTTCCTTCATTATAAAGAACCTCGCCCCGCTTGTACTGTCTGAATTCTTTTTCAAAATTCAGCAAATCAATTTCTTCCCGGGTCAGATATTTAAAAAGAGATCCGGACTCCACCGCACATTTATCACAAAAAGGAATCAATATATCCTGTTGTTTCATTTTAAAGGATGAATTATAATACAAAGATTAACAATAGCACAGTTAAAATTGTTCAATAAATTTAAAAAGCAGTTTTAAATTGTTCCAGAAATCTGATATCGTTTTCAAAATAAAGCCGCAGATCATTTACCTGATATTTTAACATGGCCGGTCTTTCAATTCCCATTCCGAAAGCAAAACCGGTATATTTTTTACTATCAATATTACATGCCTCAAGAACAGCCGGATGAACCATTCCGCAGCCAAGAACCTCAAGCCAGCCTGTATATTTACAAACATTGCATCCCTTACCTCCGCAAATTGTACAGTTAACATCCATTTCAGCCGATGGTTCGGTGAATGGGAAATACGAAGGCCTCAGCCTGATTTCTGTCTTATTGCCATACATTTCACGAGCGAAGAACAGGAGTGTCTGTTTAAGATCTGCAAAAGATACATTTTCGTCAATATAAAGACCTTCTACCTGATGAAAAATACAATGAGCCCTTGCTGAAATTGCTTCATTACGGAAAACACGACCGGGAGAAATGGTCCTGATAGGAGGTTTTTGACTCTGCATTACCCGTACCTGGACGGAAGATGTATGAGTCCGGAGTAAAATATCCCCCGGATTGGAATCCTCTGGTGAGATCCTGGATATGTAAAATGTATCCTGCATATCTCTTGCAGGGTGTTCGGGCGCAAAATTAAGCTTGGTAAAAACATGATCATCATTCTCAATTTCAGGACCTTCCGAAACTGTAAAGCCAATACGTTCAAAGATGTCAATTATTTCATTTCTGACTATTGATATAGGATGCCTCGACCCAAGATTCCATGGAAATGACGGCCTTGTCAGATCCATGCTGTAAGATGTTTTACTGATAGTCTGAAGTCCTGCCTTTAGAAGATTATATTTTTCGGAAGCGCTTTGTTTTAATAAATTCAGCTTTTGTCCAATCTCCTTTTTATCTGCCGCAGAAACATTTCTGAACTCCTCAAAAAGATCTGAAATAAGCCCTTTTTTGCTTAAAAATTTTAAACGAAAAGATTCAAGTTCTTCATGACTCTTTAAAGAAGCAGCAGAAATTTCGGCTAAAAGGTTGTTTATTCTATCAAGCATTGAAAGAGTATTTTGTAAGGAAATAATTATTTATTGAAGATTTTCATTTTAAGAATCTTGACATCAGTCACTGGCTTATCGGCACTATCTGTTTTTACCGCAGCAATTTTATCAACAACATCAAGTCCTTCTAAAACCTCGCCAAAAACAGTATATGTTCCATCGAGGCGGGGAACACCGCCAATTTCTTTATATACAATTCGCTGATCTTCAGGAATTTTATAATCTTCATTGGTTGTAAGATACTGAAACATTTTGACAGAAGCTTTTTCCTGAATTTCACCTTCAGAAAGCTGCGTTCCCGACAATCTTGCACTATCGGCAACTTGCCGGAGCAACTTATTAAACAAAGCCTGTTTAATATTGCTGTTTATGCGCTGTTCTGCCTTAATTAATTCATCATCAGTAAATTTAACACCCTGAACTATATAAAAATGTGTTCCTGAAGATCTCATTTCGGGATTTACATCGTTTCCTTCACGTGCTGCAGCAAGGGCTCCTTTTTTATGAAAATGCTGTTTATTGAATTCTGCAGGAATTGTGTAAGTATTCAGAGAATCAGCAGTTTTGGCAATCGGAATAGTCCTGGTTGCAGGATCGCCGGCCTGAATCATAAAATTATTTATTACACGATGAAAAGAAATACCCTCATAGAAGCCCGAATTAACAAGTTTAATGAAGTTATCCCGGTGAATAGGTGTATCGTCATATAGCCTGACTTTAATGTCTCCAAGCGAGGTTTTTATCAAAACAACGGTATTTTCATTACCGCCTGGAGCTTTACAGGCAAGGATAAGGAATAAAAACGAAAAAGTAAATATTCTTATAAATAATTTGTTCATGAATAATACATTTTGGTTAATAATGTTCTGTAAATCTGAAAGCAAAGATATTTAACTTTGCAAGATCAAAAAAGAAATGGATTTCAAATTATTCCGTTTTTACATAAATGGTTATGAAATAGTAATTTGAAGCCCCGGGAACAGCTTAAATTACAAAATTAAAGGTGAACGAAGTCAGGACATTAGCAAAGCAAACCATAATTTATGGCTTTGGTACAATTATTCCAAGATTTTTAAATTATGGTATTCTTACGTTTTTCTATACAAATATTTTTGAAAAGGCAGAGTATGGAGTTGTAACAGAACTTTATGCCTGGATGGTGCTGCTGCTTGTCGTCCTTACATATGGGATGGAAACCGGATTTTTCAGATTTGCACAGAAAAAGGAAAATTACGAAAAAGTCTATAGCACAGCATTAATAAGCCTTCTGCTGACCTCTTCAGTGTTTGTAATTCTGGTAAATATCTTCATTGGACCGGTATCTGCAGTTCTTAATTACAGCAATAATCACGATTATATAAGAATATTTGCTGCAATTTTGGCAATTGATGCTTTCTCCGCTATTCCTTTTGCACGACTCAGACAGGAAAACAAAGCCGTTATTTTCAGCATAATTAAGATTGCAAACGTGATTATAACAATTGCATCAGTTCTTTTCCTCCTGCTGCTTGCTCCTCATATCTATGAAAAGAGCCACGGATGGTTCAGGACTGTTTATAATCCGAATTACCGTGTCGGATACGTATTTGTGGCAAACCTGATCGGCAGCGCCTCCACTCTGATTATGCTGTTACCTTTTATAATCAAGATTAAACCTATTTTTGACAAAGCAATCTGGCAAAGAATGATAGGCTATTCTTTTCCTCTTCTGATTGCCGGTCTCAGCGGATCTATTAATGATACTCTTGACAAGGTAATAATGAGAAGAATGGTTGGCGAAGAAACCGGCCTGGCAACTGTAGGAGAATATGGCGCCGGCTATAAGCTTGCTGTATTAATGGCCCTGTTTATCCAGATGTTCAGATTTGCAGCCGAACCGTTCTTTTTTGCAAAAGCAAAACATGAAAACGCCAAGGAAACCTATGCGTTTGTGATGAA
>JBGOXH010000350.1:0-2514 GCA_041479075.1 Bacteroidia bacterium
ATTATAGTGATCAGCTTCAACAATAAGAAGCTTCCCAAGGTTATATGTTTCAATCCATGCCTCATATCTTTCGTTTAGCCTTTTAAGGTAATCAATGCGGATTGAGCTTTCATATTCACGGCCTCTTTTCTGTATCTGGTTCACAAGTGTAGGAACCGATGCACGCAGGTACAGAAGCAGATCAGGAGGCTTGACAAGCGAACTCATCATTTTGAAAAGGGTAGAATAATTATCAAAGTCGCGGGTTGACATCAATCCCATAGATTGAAGATTAGGAGCAAAAATATATGCATCCTCATAGATTGTCCGGTCCTGAATAATTGTCTTATCTGATTTTCTTATTTCAAGAATCTGGCTGAAACGTGAATTAAGAAAAAAGATTTGCAGGTTAAAAGACCAGCGCAGCATATCTTCATAAAAATCGTTGAGATAAGGATTGTCATCAACATCTTCGTAATGTGGTGTCCACCCGTAATGCTTTGCAAGCAGTCCTGCCAGCGTCGTTTTGCCTGATCCGATATTTCCTGCGATAGCTATGTGCATATATAAAGTTTTTATAAAATTACAAAAAATGATTCAGGTTTCCTTTTTTAAAAGAATTAAGTTAAATGATTTTTAAACTCTAAGTACTCCAGGCACTCTAAGTACTTTAAGTACTTTTTATTCCTGCAACAACATACAAACCCTCAATATACTCTCTCGTATTTGAAAGCCTCGGAACTTTGTTCTGAGCTCCCAGTTTATTCTTCGATTTAAGCCAGCTGTTAAAAGTTCCTTTCGGCACTGACCGGACTAATGGTTTGACAAGGTTTATATCCTTAAATCGTTTGGCTTCATAATCTGAGTTGATTGATTTAAGGGTTTCATCAAGGACATCAATGAATAGATTTAAATCTGAAGGCTCTTTTTCAAATTCAATTATCCATTCGTGCGATCCTCTGGAAGAGGCACCCATGAAGATCGGTCCGGCAGTATATTCTAAAACTATTGCTCCTGTAGCTTTACAGGCTGCATCTAACGCTTTATCAGCATTTTCTACAATAACCTCCTCGCCAAATGCATTGATGAAATGTTTTGTTCTTCCCGAGATCCGGAACCTGTATGGATCAAGACTGGTGAATACAATTGTATCACCGATCATATATCTCCAGAGTCCTCCGTTTGTAGAAATTACCATCGCATAATTTACACCTGTTTCGACTTCACCTAAAGTAAAAACCGGTGGGGAGGCTGTGTCAACTTTATCACCCGGGATGAATTCATAGAAAATTCCGTAATCAAGCATCAGCAGCATTTCGTTTATTGACGGATCATCCTGTATCCCAAAGAATCCTTCAGAAGCATTGTAAGTTTCCATGTAATTCATCTGATTGCCATCAATGAGCTTTCTGTACACTTCACGATAAGGGTTAAAGTTAATTCCTCCATGGAAGAATACCTCCAGGTTTGGCCATACATCGAGTAAATTTGATTTCCCTGTATATGCCAGAATATATTTTATTAATGTAAGAAACCATGAAGGGACACCGGACAGATTAGTGACATTTTTATTAATTGTCGATTTTGTAATCAGCTCTAGCTTTTTTTCAAAGTCTTCAAGCAGGGCAATCTTTTTCCCGGGAGTTCTGACAAGTTCAACCCAGGAAGGAGCATTTTCAATAAGTATTGCTGAAAGATCACCGCAAAGAATCTTATTGCTGAACAGGTTATATCTGTGACTTCCACCCAGGATAAGACCTTTGCCGGAGAAAATTCTTGTTTCAGGATTATTCAAAGTATAAATGATGAGTATATCTTTTCCTGCCCGGTAATGACAATTCTCGAGTGCCTCATAGCTCATCGGAATAAATTTACTTTTTGCAGAAGTTGTTCCGGAGGATTTCGCAAACCATTTTATTTTACCCGGCCATAAAAGATCGGACTCTCCCTTTCCAATTCTTTCGACAAATGGAATAATTTCTTCATAAGTCTGAACCGGAACCCTTGATTGATATTCTTTTATTGAAGTAACAGATGAATAGCCATATTTTTTACCCCATTGTGTTTCTGAAGCCTTTGCCAGCAGATAGTTAAGAGAATTATTCTGGATTTCAACCGGACATTTCTTAAAATGTTCAATCTGATTTATGCGACTGGCATTCAGTAATTTAATGGCAGAAGGAATAATAGGCATATGTATTTCCTAATAATCTTTAAAGATAAAGAAAATTCTTTGGCACACTTTGTCTCACGTACTCACCCCCTTTTTCCCCCTCTCTACTTCGTAAAGAGAGGGAATTAACTAAAATATAGCACGTTAGCTCCCCCCTCTTTGCGACGCCTACCCTTTATACACATCTCTTTTTGGGGGTTAGGGACATGTTGATAAGTTAGTTTGAAATGTTAAAAGAACTATCTGATAATCAGTGCGTTAAATTTGGAGTCCTTGTTTGTTTTTTGTATCTGAACTATATGAAAAACAAACAGTTCGAAGGGTTTTTTAAAGAAATTCTGCTTGATTCTAGAAATGAAAAA
>JBGOXH010000337.1:0-2687 GCA_041479075.1 Bacteroidia bacterium
ATTATTAGTTTGTTTCATAATAAAAAAAAATTTATATTAGCCGGACGATAAAAGGAATATTAGATTATATTAATCCTATTATCTGACCTAAGCAAATTTACCCTGACCTTTCCGGAATTGGTCAGGGTTTTTATTAGATAGGAAATTTCATGGCTCTCTTATATGTGTGAGCGATAAGAGTTTCTCAACACAAAAGCTTATAACCTCTCCCGTGAACATTAAGGATTTTTACGGCGGGATCTTTTTTCAGATATTTTCTCAACCTGGTTATATAAACGTCCATACTTCTGGCATTGAAATAGTTATCATCAATCCAGATTGATTTCAGGGCGAAATTGCGTTCAAGGATTTCATTACCATGCTGGCAGAGAAGTTCAAGCAATTCCGATTCTTTTGTCGTAAGCTTGACAGACTGATCGCCGAAGCTGAGGAATTGTTTCAACGGATCAAAAGTGTAATTTCCAATAATATACTGATCTTCTTTTTTTATAGTTACAATATTAGCGGTTCTCTTAAATATCGCCTGGATCCGGTACAACAGCTCTTCCATTGAAAAGGGTTTTGTTATATAGTCATCGGCTCCTGTTCTGAATCCTTCCAGAATATCTTCTTTCAGACTTTTTGCAGTAAGGAATATTATAGGTATTGCAGGATCAATCCTGCGAATCTCTTTTGCCAGGGTGAGCCCATCCATTTCAGGCATCATTATATCGAGTATACACAGGTTAAATTGCTCCCTCGAAAATGCTTCCAGGGCGAGAATACCATTTATAAATAACTTGGTTTCAAAGTTTTTAGCTATAAGATAATTTTTCAGCAAAACGCCAAGGTTGCTGTCATCTTCAGCAAGGAGAATTCTTGTGTTTTTCATTTTTGTCCGGTTTGAGGAATGCAGATTGTAAATTTTGTACCCTTATTAACCTGGCTTTCAGCTTTGATTGTACCGTTATGTTCCTCTATGATTCTTTTGACGTAACTTAAACCAAGGCCGAACCCTTTTACATTATGAACATTCCCAGAATGAACGCGATAAAATTTATCGTAAATTCTTTTAATATCTTCTTTACTGATTCCAATGCCTTTATCTTCAACTGTTATTACAATTCCTTTCTTTGAATCTCTTGTTGAGATAGTTATTTCAGGTTTACCTTTCGAATACTTAATAGCGTTATCAATAAGATTGGAAATTGAATTAAGAAAATGTATCTCATCAACCAATGCGTGATATGAGGTTGCCTGAAAATCTTTGTGTATTTCTCCCTGATTTTTTTCAAGCTGAAGAGCAAAATTTTCTGCAGCATTGGTAAGGATGGAATGAATATCCATTTCTGCCATATCGAGCTTCATTCTGGTTTTCTCGAATATCGCCATCTGCAGGACTTTCTCGACCTGAAATTTAAGCCGCATACTTTCGTCGGAAATCACTTTTGCAAGATTATCGATGTTTTTGTTTTTATCAGATATTGTTTTATCGGCCATCATCTGAGAGGCTAAAGAAATTGTCGAAATAGGTGTTTTCAGCTCATGAGTCATATTATTGATAAAGTCGTTTCTTATCTCTGATATTTTCTTCTGCCTGAAAATGACAATAAAAGTACTGGTTGCAAGAATCAGAAGCAATGATGTGAAAAGCAGGGACAAGAAACCAAGACTTCCGATTTTTTCAAATTTATATTGTTGTTCCTGAAGGCAATACACTACCAGTTGGTTTTGTCCCGGAAGGGGATCGTTTGGAAAGAGCTGGGCAATGAATTTATTTGTCCCCGGCTTGTCAGTGAAACCGGGTGTTCTGTAAACCAGCCCTGATTGTCCTGAACGTATCAGAAATTCAAAATTAAGATTTATTCCTGCATTATTAAGTGCAGTCCTGATTAAATACTTCAGATTCTCCGGATCAATTCTCTCTCTTATATCTGGTGTTTCATGCAGTATCTTGTCCATGATTTTTTCAAGAAACACGATTTTATTGGTAACTCTTCCCTTTAGCTCTGCACTGATCGATTGTACTGAGGTTTCTGTTGATTCATCCGGAGAATATGTCGAAGCATCCTCAGATGAAATAAATATCTTCTGTCCTGAACTGGTAATAGTTATAGGTTCTTCAGGATTATTCAACCCATATAATTCCAGGAGCTTTGAATTTGGCTGATAACCACGAAGTTTTTTGGCAAGCGGTGAATTGGCAGGAACAATAGCTGTTACAGAATCGGTTGAAGTAAGATCAATTTCCTTGGTTATACTGTTAATCAGCTCATTTTCTTCAAGTTCCAGCACAACTGATTCCAGCGCTTTGTTTGCCTGAGTGCGGAATTGCTGGTCGGTGATATTAATTGCATTTCGGATCCAGTATAATTGAATAAGGATAAGTCCTGAAATTGCCAGGAAGAAGAAAACTGCCAGCAATACTATTGTTCTACGCTTCATACAATTACAAAAGTACTACTATATATAGTTTGTGTTCCCACTCTTTAACTTTCTTTAACAACCAGTTTTGTTAAGCAGATGTTATTAAAGAATTTTGGACTATCAAAGAATAAATTTTTTTAACATTTCATTAAAATATAGTTAATATTCAGCTCTTTAGGTTAAAATATTTCATTATGTCAGTTACTGAATATACATTTGCAGAGGTTTTGGCATAGAATTTGAATAATAATTAATAGAGGTTTTTTCATAGGTTAGGTTAG
>JBGOXH010000008.1:0-21789 GCA_041479075.1 Bacteroidia bacterium
AGGCGCAGGGGCAATAAAAAATGAAAATTTAAAAAGTACTAACAACCACCCCGTATTGATTTATAATATTTTATCTTAACTTTCTCCTCCTCTTGAGAGGAGCCTGCCTGCCGGCAGGCAGGGAGTACCCCTGACGTTTATCGTCAGGGGGGAGGTGGTATGATTTTAAACCTCCGATTTCTTTATCCTTAGATCCCCCAGATAATCCACAAGCTTTCTTAAAAGATTATAGTAGAGTGCAATATAAAGCAGAACTGATACTGTCCATACAACAATTATATCGAACCAGTAGGTATCAATTTCAAGATTGCCAATCATTTTATATGGTGCATAAAAATGAGCACGCCCTACCTTTGATGTGCCGTTTACAAAACCTGGCTGCCCTTTCATTACAATCTTGCCGGGAGTTATAAGTGTCACTGCACCAGGAGGGTTTAAGTCCCGAACCGTCAATGCTAAATCTTCATTTGCGTATTCAGACTTGAGATTTGAATATTTTTCTTTGCCTATTTTATTTTCAAGTGAAGTGACTACAGAATCTCTTAAATTATTTATACTACTCTTTTGATGATTAAAATATTTCTTAAGTGTTTCGATATAGTTTATTGCTGCTGCTTTAACATCAGGATTAAAGCTTTTTATATTTAATGCGGAAACCCATTGTCCCGGGACTTTTTTAGTCCTCTCCGCTAAATCATTTATATAATAATTTAACCTTTTGAAATTAGCTTCGACAAGATCTTTAAAATCAGGACTATCTTTATATTTCATACAGTAATCCAAATGTTTTCTTAAATCTTCTATAAGAGCAACATAATTAACTTTCTCGTTTATCAATGCATCATAGACAAACAACGGTTTTTCATATTTGTTGTCCCTGAATTGTTTTACTGCGAGCGCTTCAAACGACCAGCGGGAAGTCATCAGGTCACCTAACACCGGAACATACTCATGCTTAGTGCTGCTTATATGAAGTTTATCAAATTTCACGAGCACTCCGCTGAAAAGCAGCTGCGGTATAATAATAAAAGGTATAAGTATATAAATTGTTACAACTGAGTTAAAAGCAGATGAGATATTTAAGCCCAGTATGTTTGCAGAACATGATGTTGTAAACAATACCAGCCAGTAGCTTATTGTCATCCCTTTAATACCCAGAATCAGATTGCCAATCAGTGCAAAGAGCAGAGTCTGGATTGCCGATAAAATGAACATTATCAAGACTTTAGAATTCAGATAACTGAACCAGCTCAGGTGAAGGAAAGATTCTCTCTTCAATATTTTCCTGTCTTTTACAATCTCTTCAGAACTGCCCATAAGGCCGAAAAAGAGGGATGTAATAACGCACATGAACAGGTAAGCTGGTATATTTTCATTTTCGCTGAAAGAATAAGTTCCCTGGCTGTTGAATCTGGTAAAGTACGCAAGAAGAAATGCCAGAACGGGAGATCCCAGCAAGCTTATTAAAATATATTGTTTGTCAGCCAGTTTGGATAGCAGATCACGTGTAAAGAATATTTTTGACTGCTTCAGCAATCCCGGAATGCTGAAATTATTTTCAGGCAATGTTTGCTTTTTATGAATATCAACCGGAACTTTGCCACCGGTTTTCTCACGGAACCTCTCAGCCCACTCTTTTGGAGATACTTTCCTGATACGGGTTGCTCTGCCCTGCTCATTTACAACCTTTGCTTCTACAATCTGAAGTATCTGATCGGTGTCGACGTTGCCGCATCTGACACATTGATCCTCATCAGGATTGGCGTGTTTGCTGATGCTCTTGAAATATATAATTGCCTCCGTTGGATTTCCGAAAAAGACCTGATAGCCGCCCTTATCGATAATCATTATCTTATCGAACATCTTGTAAATTTCTGAGCCGGGCTGATGAATGTTTATAATCACTAGTTTCCCTTTGTAAGTCTGCTCCTTGAGAAGGTTCATCACAGCTTCTGAATCGACAGAAGAGAGCCCCGATGTCGGTTCATCGACAAAAAGAATTGTGGGCTCGCGAAGCAGCTCAAGCGCAATATTGACCCTTTTTCTTTGTCCTCCGCTGATAACTTTTTTAAGAGGACTTCCTACTTTAAGGTCTTTTATTTCATCAAGATCAAAATCGACAAGTGTTTTATTTACTACCCCAATCAATTCATTCTCAGGCAGATTGTTGAGGCACATTTTCGCATTAAAATAAATATTCTGGAAAACCGTAAGCTCTTCAATTAAAAGATCATCCTGCGGAACAAATCCAATAACTCCCTTAAGGTTTTCCCTTTCATTTTCATCATAAAGATTATAACCGTTTATCAGCACCTGCCCGTTTTGCGGTTGTAATGTTCCGTTGAGAATGCTTAAGGTTGTTGATTTCCCAACACCACTGCCACCCAGGATACCAATTAGTTGACCTGATTCTCCATGAAAATTCAGATTATGAATACCATTCTCACTATTCTTGAATTTTAATGATACATTGTCCGCATTAAGACTGATCCGGAATTGAAAAGTAGTCTCAGATATGAGGCCGCTGATTTCAGAATAGTAAACTGTTTTAATACCAGCTCCCCGAATTGTCGAACCACGGTCAAAAACATAAGTCTGACCAGTAGATATATTCTGGCCGTTCAGGTAGAGATTCTCGTGGCCTTCATACCTTAATATATATGTATTCGTGCTCGAAATATAAAGGAAGGTGATTTTCCCTGTGAGGTGTTCGTTATAAATATGTTTAATCTCCGGTGTTTCAGACTCTTTTTTATTATCTATAACAAGCAGTTTGTTTTTCTCCTTCACATCCTTTGAATGATTCATTATGAAGCTTTTAATGTTCCCGTATTCAATATCCGGAACATAAAAAGCATTAGCTACTGTCTGCAGAAAGTCAAGTTCGTTCTCTGTAACTTCTTCACCTAATGAAATGAAGTCCATCAACTGGATGAGCACATAGATCTTCTGTTTTTGCTGAAGCTCTTCATTGATTTTTTCACAAATTGACAGGATTCTCATTGCATTAAGTGAAATGCGCTTCCTGTCTTTCATGCTACCTTTAGCAATACTTTCTGAATTATAGATTTTAAGGTATTCCTCAAAAATCCTCATATACCTTGTTACCAGTTCATTATTCAGCTGCCGTGCCAGGAACATTCTGACAATATCTTTCTCCCTGCTTGTAATGACGGTTTCATCATGAATATCACCTATTAATGCAAAGAGCTGTACAAGAGCATTTAAAATGGATTCACTCATATGTTATTTTTTTTTGAAAGAAAATAAAACAAAGCAGATTATTCTTAGATATATTCTAAATATTAAGTTTATCTTTGTCTATACCAAATTAAGAATAAATAAGCATTTAGAAAAATTTTTTTTGCGACAGTAAGGCGAAGTGATTTATTTATTTACTTTGCACGTGGTATTTTATTCAGATTTCAAACAATATATTTTACAATATGCATGAAGCCGGAAATATTCTGGACTATTCTGGTCCGGTCGACTATACAATAATTGATAATATTTTAATCAACCTTAAGAAATCAAAGCAATTCATCACATTGCCAAAGATATCTTCCAAAAGGGTTTATGTGGTGATTGTGGAGTGTCTTGAGAATATTGCAAAACACTCTTTAAAGGAGTTCCCGGCAGGGAGTGTAAAACAACCATTTATTTCTGTAGATGACAGGAATGATAAGATCGTCATCAGATCAGGTAATCCGGTAAATGATGATAAGAAATGCAGGCTGACAAGGTTTCTTGACAAATTAAATAGCCTGGAAAAAGAAGATCTCTCAGTTTTATATGAAAAAAGGATCAACAGGGAATCGAAGCCGGAAGATAACGGTGCCGGTATAGGTTTTATAACAATGAAATTAAGATCGGGTCACAAGTTTGAATACAGATTTACCACAATAGATGAAAACCTTTCAGATTTCGAGTTACAAATATCAGTAAATAAGCATATTATGAGAAAGTTAATTATTGAACAGACTGCAAATTCACCGAAAGTAATTTTTGATCCTGAGAAAAATTTCTTTGAAATTTCAGGTGAATCAAGACCTTCGGATGTTGCTACCTTTTATAATGAGATTCTCACCTGGTTTGATGATTATTCATCATATCTGAAATCGCAGCAAAGCAATGAACCGGTAGTCATTAACATGGATTTTGATTATTTCAATTCATCCTCTGCAAAGTATATTCTGGATTTTTGCAAGCAGGTTGCAAATGTCAGGACAAAACGGGAAAATGTAATGGTGAAATGGCACTATGAAGAAGATGATATTGATATGCTTGAAGTAGGCAAGGAGATGTCGAAAATTGCTAAATTCCCGTTTGAATACGTGCAGAAAGGATATTAATAAAAAATCTTAAAAGCTATTATTAGCATTTCTTATTAAGAAATCTGAAATATTATTACATTTTTATTCCCATAATCATAATATCGTCAATCTGATCATTATTGCCTTTCCATTCAAGAAACTTTTCTTCCAGAGCTTTCTTCTGGTCCGGCATTGATAATGCATGGATATCAACCAGTAATTTCTTAAAGCTTTCGGATCTGAAAGTTTTCTTGTCTGCTCCTCCTAACTGACTTACGTATCCATCTGAAAATAAATATATTATATCACCTTTATTGAATAATATTTCTGTATTGGTGAATGACTGATCTTCCTGCTCATAAATGCCGATAGGCATTGAGTCGCCTTTAAATTCCTGCAATTCATTTTCACGGAAAATATATAGAGGACGGAAAGCACCGGAAAACTGCAGCTTATGCTTTTCAGGATCAACGACACATAAACCAATCTCCATCCCATCCCTGGTTTTGTCGTTTTTGCCGGTCTGGTGAAGCGATTTGATCACCTGTCCGCTGAGCTGGTTTAATATCTCATTTGCCCTGATAGTCACAGCTTTACTGACAATCTCATTCAGGAATGTGACTCCAAGAATGCTCATGAACGCTCCGGGAACTCCATGGCCGGTACAGTCGGCCACGGCAATGATTGTTTTACCATCTTTATTTTCTACCCAGTAATAATCGCCGCTTACAATATCTTTCGGCTTACTTAAGATAAAATATGATGGCAACAGCTTGTAAAGCTCTTCATCCTGAGGCAATAAAGCACTTTGTATCTTACTTGCATAATGAATGCTGGATGTAATTTCCTGATTCTGAGACTCAATCTTTTTTGTGCGGTCAATTACTTTCTGCTCTAATGTCTGGTTAGCTTCTTTAAGATCCTCAATTAATTTCCTGTTTTGTTCCCTTAGATTATATGTCTCAAGCCCTTTATCAATATTTATTTTCAGCTCTTCCTTGCTCCATGGTTTGGTAATATAGCGGTAAACCCTGCCGGTATTTATTGCCTGAATGATCGCTTCAATATCGCTGAAACCGGTGAGTATCATACGGATACAGTCAGGGTAATCGGGAATGATCTTTTCCAGGAACTGGATTCCGGTCATTTCTGGCATCCTCTGGTCTGTGATAATCATCTGTATCGGATGCTTTTTCATTATCTCAAGCCCCTCCTGGCCCGATAAAGCCAGATGAACTTCATAATCGCGTCTGAAGGCTGAATTAAAAACTGTAAGATTATCTTCTTCATCATCTACATAGAGAATCGGAGGAAGTGATTTTGGTTTGTCCATGTTAGTATTTGTTTATAATTGAATTTGTGGTGGCTATCATATGTTACAAGTTGCAGGTTGCAACTTGTAACCTGCAACATGTAACCAAAAATTACTTATTAAGTGTATCAATTACACTTTTACCTGTTTACAGGAAGTACAATAGTAAATTCTGTTCCTTTCCCTGGTTCACTTTTATAAGTTATTGTTCCTTTGTGCTTTTCGATAATGCTCTGACTGATTGAAAGACCCAATCCGGTACCTTTGCCAACTCCTTTAGTCGTAAAGAAGGGATCAAAAATTTTCTCTCTTATATTTTCGGGAATACCATGACCTGTATCCTTGATGGAAATCCTTATCAAACCATCTGATAATGATGTACTTATTGTAATTGTACCTTTGTCGTCAATTGCATCGACAGCATTGGACAGAAGATTCATAAATACCTGGTTAAGCTGACCCGGGTAACATTCGACCTGTGACAGGTTTCCGTAATTCTTGATTATTTCAATGCGGTTCTTGTATTTATTGTGAAGAAGAATCAGTGTGGAATCCAGGCCTTCGTGAATGTCGGCCATTTTCAGAATATCCTCATCTAGCCGGGAAAAAGTACGTAATCCTTTGACTATTTCAGTGGTTCGTTTTGTACCATTCTTAATACTATCAATAAGCTTGTTGATCTCCCGTATTGCTTCCTTGTATTCTACCTTCTGTTTAAGCAATTCTATCTCCTTAAGCTTTTTTGTAACATTATCAGCATTGATCTTGTGATAAATTTCAAGCACTTTCCTGATATCTTCAAGGTTCGTTGATAATGAATCAACGCCGGCGCTGATAAAGTTCACAGGATTGTTTATCTCATGTGCAATTCCTGCAACAAGCTGCCCGAGCGATGCCATCTTTTCAGATTGAACCAGCTGAGATTGAGTCCGTTTCAGATTTTCCAGTGTAATTGTTCGTTCTGCAATCAGCTCTTCCAGATGTTCCCTGTGTTTTCTTAATTCTTCTTCATTTTGTCTGGCAACTGTAATGTCTTCTGCAATTCCAAGTAAATATAATGGTTTGCCCTGTCCATCATAAATTGGCGCTTTTATTGTACGGAGAATCCGCCTGCCCAGATGAGGTGTATCAATAGGTTCTTCCGGAATGAATTCTACTGAACCTTTAAGAAAAGTTTCTTCATCTTTTTTTCTGAACCAATCTGCTTGTTCCTTCGGGAAGAAGTCATAATCTGTTTTATTAATAGCTTGTTTTGAAGTAATCCCCATAAGGTTCTCATGTGCTTTATTCCAATAGATAAAGCTGCCATCATCAGCTTTTTTCACAAAAACAGCAACCGGAAGGTGAGATAACAGTTTTTCTAGAAAACTCTGAGTATCTGCCTCGACTCTTTTTCGCAAAGAAATATCACGGATAATACAAAGAACCTGATCCTTAGTATAATGGACTACACGTATTTCAAAATCGTAAATAGTCTCATTCAATGAAAGACGAAATTCACAGATCTGTGTTTCTTCGGAATTTAAAGCAACCTGAATATGATTTGTGATTAATTCTGCTAACCAGTCAGGAAAGACGTCCGAAATATTTTTTTTCAGACTACTGGCCGGCAGTAAATTTTTATACTCTTCCTTTTCTTCCCCCATTTCAAGGATGACACCATCCTTACTTAAAATAAATACCAGGTCTGGTAATGCGTCAATCAATTCTCTAATATTCAAATTGCTTTCTTTCATGTTCTATCCGATTCTGGCAATTTCATGCTGTTTTATGAGGCAAAGAAATAATAAACTCAGTTCCTTTTCCTGGTTCACTTATATAGGTCATAGTCCCCTTGTGCTTTTCGATTATGCTTTGACTGATCGAAAGACCCAAACCTGTTCCTTTACCAACACCTTTGGTGGTAAAGAAGGGATCAAAAATTTTCTTCCTGATATTTTCCGGTATCCCCTGACCGCTATCCTTTATAGAAATCTTTATCAAACTATCTGATAATGATGTACTTATAGTAATTGTTCCTTTGTCGTCAATTGCATCAACAGCATTGGAGAGAAGATTCATAAATACCTGGTTCAGCTGACCGGGATAACATTCAATTTGTGGTATGTCGCCATAATTTTTAACTATCTCTATGCGGTTTTTGTATTTATTATGAAGAAGGATCAGGGTTGAATCAATACCTTCGTGTATATCAGCCACTTTCAGAATATCTTCATCAAGGCGCGAGAAGGTACGAAGTCCCCTGACAATTTCGGTTGTTCGTTTGGTTCCGTTTTTAATGCTCTCAATCAGCTTATTGATCTCTCTTATTGCCTCCTTATATTCAACTTTCTCTTTAATATTTTCAATTTCTTTCAACTTCTCTGTAACATTCTCTTCTGTTATTTTGTGATAAATATCCAGTACCTGTCTGATCTCTTCGAGATTAGTTGATAGTGAATCAACACCTGCGCTGATAAAATTGACCGGATTATTGATCTCATGAGCAATACCTGCAACAAGCTGGCCAAGCGATGCCATCTTTTCGGACTGAACCAGCTGTGTCTGAGCCTGTTTCAGGTCTTCAAGGGTTTTCTGCACTTCATCTTTCTGTCGGTTAAGTTCATGGTTAATTTCCTCGATTTTCTGTTTTTGCTGCATTACCTGTGCAGTTCTTTCCTGGACCTTCATATCAAGAAATCTTTTGGCGTCAAAGTTCTGAAGCATAGCGCTCATCTGCTGGGTGAAGACCATAAAAGATGGGGTTAATTCCTCAGTTATCTCATCATAATAAGCTCTCTTTTCGGATGAGACACCTCCGGTAAGCATCCCATGAAGATTCCCATCCTCATCATAATAAGGAGAAAGGATTATCTTGAATAATCCGGTTTTGCCGAATGGGACTGATTCCGGCTCTACTTTTTCTATGATAACCTTACCTTTTTTTAAAAAACCTTTGTCGGATATCCAATCACTGTCAAGCTGAAATTCGTTGTAAGCTTCATCATCGTGTCCGAAAGAGGATTGAACATTAAGGACATTCCGGTTTTTATCATAAACGAAGAATGCGCTGCACTCAACTTCAAAAGTCTCGACAACAGATTCGACAGTAATGTTTGCGAACTCTTCAAGGCTCTCTGCATTGATAACTCTCTGGCTGTAGCTCTGGATTGATTTGAACCTCGAGAGGTCGCGGTCAAGCTTGCTTCGAGCATCGACCAAGTCCTGTTCGACTTTCAGAAAGCGGATGATTTGCGCCTGAAAATCGTCGCATTTGGATTTTAGTTCATCGTATGTTGGCTTGTTCTCCATGCTAATGTTTACGGATCAAAATTATTATTTCTTTATATGACTTGCGATAACCGGTTACCGGCCACCGGTAGCCGGATTTATTCCCTGTAAATTACAAATAATGATGATGATATCTGCTGGAACCAGGCTTCTCCTCCAAGCATTACATATTCGCCTCCTGAATAGAAACCGAGCCAGGGAATATTTTCTCCCCTGCATATTGGAGCCTGCATATGATTGGTTATTTCATCTTTTAAAATACGGTCGAGGCTGAATTTTCCACGTAAAACACAATCGGTCTGAAATACTGCCACCGGCTTTTTTCCCTGCAGTTCATCCATAATCTTTTTAACCATCAGATCTACCCCGTCAAACATCATTTTTTCATCTCTTTTTGTCAGATATAGTTTCATTCCTTTGGGGCATTCTATCGGTAATAAAATACTGCTATCATCAAACTTACCCATGATTACAGAAATAAGAAATCTGCTTTCATTCTCCTTCCTTAATTTTTCAGGAATCTCCCGTGCAAATCCGGAAATAGGCGCCAATTGCATGGCAGTATATGTCTCAGGTACTCCAAGTGTTTTTGTAATCACATCCCATGCGGGTTTCCCGTTAAATTCATTTATGATGTTAGCATTAGATCTGGTTACTTCCAAAGGCACGCCTTCCAGTACATCAAATCCATGACTGGCATGATTTATAGATTTCAGAGTTGGATCAGAATAACCAACCATAACAGCGCCTCCTTCAAGTACTTCTTCATCAAAAAACTGATAACTGACAGGTGCCAGATTAGTTGCCTTCAAATTAGCCAGAGATGTCATTGCAAGACCTCCCAAAATGGGGATATTCTTTCCGAATACTGATTTAATGCCATCCAGTGCCTTTTCAATTGGCAGGAAATCATTACCGCTTGCAGGTAGGAACTGAATCATGTTAATTGCCGGATTCATACTTTTTAAATCAATTGCCATCTGACGAACCGCTCCATAAGGATCATTTTGAGCGTTCTCTCTTCTGCAGATAAGTGCAAACTCCTCTTTTGGACCTTTAATTGCCATAATGGCAAGTGCTTTCATTGATTCGTCGACCCCATTTCTTCCTACAACTCCTCCACAAGTGCACCCAGCAATTCTGGCATTCGGAGAGAGTTTATGTGTTTCAGTAATAAGTTCTTTGAAATTGTGTCCCATCGCAGTATAAATTATTATGAGGTCACAATTGAGGTCAGGCTCGCCCTGAAGGGCGTTTTCTATACATTCGGTGATAGCTCGTTTCGAGTTCACGATGTTTGTGCTGGCGGAGAAGAATTGGAGCATGGTGTTTAAGTTATATTGTTAGTTTGTTTCAAGTTTCAAGTTTAAGGTTTGAAGTCCGGAGTCCGAAGTCCGAAGTTTTTTGCTTCCGATCCCGCTGCGCGGGATTTCGTCGTTTCACTCCTCAACTTCTGACTTCCGTCTTCTGTCTTCTGTCTTCTGACTTCCGTCTCAATCATCTGTAAATTACAAATAATGAGGATGAAAAACCATGAAGGAAGTTTTGTTTTCCTATCATAGCAAACTCGCCACCTGAATACAATCCAAGCCAGGGTATTTTTTCACCTTTACATAAAGGGACTTGCAACCGGTTTATAATTTCATCTTTGAGTATCCTATTCAGGCTGAACCTCCCACGCATAACACAATCTGCATGGAACACAGCCAGTGGTTTCTTTCCATTAAGAGATGCCAATATCCACTGCACCAACTGATCTACTCCATCGAACATTTTCTTTTCATCCCGTTTGGTCAGCCAGATTTTCATACCTTCCTTACATGTGTTAGGAATCCCGATACTATTATCCTCATTTTTCCCCATGATCCCAAAAAGAATATATTTGCTTCCATACTCTTCCTGTAATTCTTCAGGCAATTCCTTCGCGAATCCTGCAATTATAAGGGCCTCTATATATGATGCAGTTACTGGTAATCCCAGCGTTTCAGTCAACACATTCCATGCGGGTTTACGATTAAATTCATAAATAATATTTGAGTTACATCGTGTCATTTCAAGAGACATACCTTCCATTACACCAAACCCGTGGTTAGAATGGCTTATAAATTTCAATGTGGGATCAGCGAATCCAACGGCCACAGCACCTCTTTCAAATACCTGGCCATCAAAAAACTGAAAGCAGCTTATACCTTTCATATTGTCTATGGAAACACCACCGAAAATTGGCATGTCTATGCCAAAAACAGATTCAATGCCTTCAATAGCTTTGTCTGCCGGCCACAAACCAAAAGCAGAAGGAAGAAAATGAATCATGCTTATGTTTGGATTTGTGCTTTTTAAATCCTGAGCTATCCTGAAACCCATCTCATATGGATCCATCTTCTCAATCATTGTAATACCGGCCAGAGCAAATTCATCTTTTGGCCCTTTTATTGCCATAATCGCCAAAGCTTTCATAGATTCATCAGGGCCATCCTTGCCAATAATTCCGGAACCGGTGCAACCAGCTATCCTGGCATTCGGAGAAAGTTTACGTGCTTCGTTTAATAAATCCTGAAAATTGTGTCCAATCGCAGAATAGATTATGATAAGATCACAATCTAAATTGCCTTGCCCTTCAAGGGCATTCTCAAGGCATTCGGTGATGGCTCGTTTTGAGTTCACGATGTTTGTGCTGGAGGAAAAGAATTGGAGCATAGTATTTGATTTATATGTTAGTTTGTTTTAAGTTTTAAGTTGGAAGACCGGAGACCGAAGACCGAAGTCGGGAGTCCGAAGTCCGAAGTTTTTTGCTTCCGACTTCTGACTTCGGTCTTCCGACTACTTTTTACGTACCAGAACATATAAAGATGAAGTAAAGACATTTATCTGGTTTTTACCTCCCATGGGAGTGATCTCACCTCCCCCATACATTCCCAGCCAGGGAATGTTTTTGCCTTTACAAATCGGGTATTGCAACCGGTTAATTATTTCTTCTTTAATAATCTTGTTAAAAAGAAATTTGCCTCTGGCCTGGCAATCAGCATGAAACACAGCTACAGGAACTCTGCCTTTTAGACGTTCAAGGACTCTATCAGTCATCCAATCGACACCGTCAGAGATCTTTTGCTCATTCCGCCTTGTAAGCCATAATTTTGTACCTTCAGGTACTGGAAATAATCCTGTAATGATTCCATTAGTATCAGGAATAAGTGCACCTAAAACTGCATATCCAGAACCATATTCTTTTTGGTAGGCTTCTGGTAATTCGACGGCCAGGGATGAAAGAATTGAGGTTTCAACACCGGAGGAAGATGAGACTGGTAATCCAAGTTTTTCGACAAGAATTTCCCAGGTATTCCTTCCATCCAGCTCTATCAAACGATTCTGATCACATTTTGTAACTTCAAGTGGAAATCCTACAACCTCCAGTCCGTGATTTGCCTGTGCTATCACTTCAAGAGTCGGATCGGCAAAGCCTGTCATTACTGCACTCTTTTCAAAAATCTCTTCACCAATGAACTGAAAATCGGAAACCATTCTTCCGTCAAAGGAAAGTCCACCGATAATTTTCACATCACTTCCAAAAACAGATTCTATGCCCTCAATGAATGTATCCATTGAACCAATAAATCTTTTGAAAGAGGGATTAACAAGGATCAAGTTGATATTTGGATTTTTATTCTTAAGATCCTGTGAGAGCTTACGAGCGTACTTGTAGGCATCTGTATAATCTGAAAAATCGAAAGCAGAAACTCCAAATTCACTCTGAGGTCCTTTTATAGCCATGATTGCCAGGGCTTTCATAGACTCATCCGGCCCTTCTTTACCGATAATTCCTCCGCATGTGCAACCTACTATCTGTGCACCGGGAGAGAGCTTATGTGCTTCGCTCAGAAGGTCTTTAAAATTGTGCCCCATTGTAGTATAGATAATGATGAGATCACAATTGAGGTCAGGTTCGCCCTGAAGAGCATTTTCAAGGCATTCGGTGATAGCTCTTTTAGAGTTCACGATGTTTGTGCTGGCGGAGAAGAACTGGAGCATAGTGTTTAAGTTATATTGTTAGTTTGTTTCAAGTTTCAAGTTTAAGGTCCGATCCCGCTGCGCGGAATTTCGTCGTTTCACTCCTCAAAGTCCGAAGACCGAAGTTTTTTGCTTCCGACTTCTGACTTCTGTCTTCCGTCTTCCTCATCTGTAAATTACAAATAATGAGGATGAAAAATTATGAAACCAGTTTCTTTTTCCTATCATACCTATTTCACCTCCAGAATACAATCCGAGCCATGGAATATTTTCACCTTTGCAAACAGGAGACTGTAAATGGTTTATTAGTTCATCTTTAAGAATCCGGTTTAAACTATACCTGCCTCGCATAACACAATCGGCATGGAAGACGGCCAATGGCTTCCGATCATTTAATTCAGTAACTATTTTCTGTATCATCCAGTCGACGCCGTCGAACATCTTTTTTTCATCACGCCTTGTTAACCATAATTTTGTACCCTCATGGCAGACAACAGGGACACTAATACTATTATCATCAAATTTGCCCATAATACCATAAGGGGAGTATTTGCTGCCGTACTCTTCCTGCAGCTCCTCAGGCAATTCGCTTGCAAATCCTGCAATTGCCAGGGCTACCAAAGGTGATGAAGAATCCGGTATTCCAAGAGTTTCAGTCAGCACATTCCAGGCTGGTTTGCCATTAAATTCCTGAATAATGTTCATATTGGATCTGGTTACTTCCAATGACATACCTTCTATTATTCCAAATCCGTGGTCTGCATGGCTGATAAATTTCAGCGTGGGATCAGCAAATCCAACCATTACGGCACCTCTTTCAACAACCTCACTATCAATAAAATGGAAACTGTTTATTGCCTTAAAATTGTCCATCGCAACGCCTCCGAAAATCGGAATACTTGGACCAAAAACTGTTATGATCCCCTCTATTGCCCGGTCGATGGGTAACCAGTCAAATACAGAAGGAAGAAAAAGGATACTATTAACATCTGAATTTTTTTCTTTGAGCTCCTGAGCCATTTGTGCGGCAATTTTATAAGTGTCAATAGTTCCCATTGATTTTCTGTCAGTCAGAGCAAATTCATTTTTCGGCCCTTTTATCGCCATGATAGCCAGGGCTGTCATGGATTCGTCTGCACCATTTTTCCCGATTATGCCGGCGCCTGTACAACCAGCTATCCGGGCATTAGGAGAAAGCTTTCGGGCTTCATTTAATAAATCCTGGAAATTGTGCCCAATTGCTGAATAGATTATGATAAGATCACAATTGAGATTCGGCTGCCCTTCAAGGGCATTTTCAAGGCATTCTGTGATAGCTCGTTTTGAGTTCACGATGTTTGTGCTCGCGGAGAAGAATTGTAGCATAGGAGTAATTATTTATGATTTTTCCATAATGATATCTGCAGCATAATGAACAGCTTTCTTTATAACTCCGGAGCAATGTTTAAATCCTCCATCGCGTGATACAGCCTGGTAGTCTGCTTTTTTCGTCAAAACATATTCCTTTCCTGTATTATGTTTAATTACATCCCTGCACCTTGTTGAACCGAATTCATTTTCAAATTTCGAGCAGAATAGCTCAGATGGTTCAAGTGATAATTTCTTTGCTCCTTTCTCATCAAATTTATCAGATTCAAAAATCAATGCAATACCCATTAAACTTCCGGACACAGCTCCGCAGGTCTCTCCTCTCATTGCTATGCCAGGGAATGATGCCAAAGCTTTGACAATTATGTCGGCTTTTAAATTGAATGCTTTATTCAAAGCATAAAAGCTGGTCTGTGAACAGGCTCCAAAAACAGGAAGATATTTGTCTACCAGTTCATCAAGCTGCTTATAAATTTCTTCTTTGGTTCTTTTCTTTTTAGACTCTGTAGGAATATTCAAACCAAATGCCGCAGATCCCAGCGCAAGTGCAGAGGCTGAGGAAATAAATTTTCTTCTGGATGTCTTTTTTATTGTCATAACTTTTTCTCTTATAATTTACCAATCGCTTGTTGCCGGTAGCCTGTTGCCGGTCGCCGGTCGCCTTTACTTTACATGCACACAATGCACTCCCTTACCCTCGATCCCCGGCTGGAAGCAGGCACTGTCTGAAATACAATCAGATCTCTTCAGATTCCCGGATTTCCATTTCTTTATAAGATCCGGTTCACGGATAAGCGGGCGACAGAGCGAAATATAATCTGCAATTCCGCTTTTAACCAAGTCATCGGCAGTTTCAAAGGTTCTTATTCCGCCGACGAGCATTAACGGAACCTTTATCTTTTCTTTGTATCGTTTGGCTGCCTCCTGGTAATATACTCCCTTCTTGCTTGCCGGTGAGAATGATCCATCGACATTGCCAGTCATTAGGGCACCTATTGTTCCACCACTTATTTCAATTGTATCAACTCCTTCATTTTCAAGCATTTTTGAAACGAGTAACATTTCATCTGTGCCAAATCCTCCTGGAATGAAATCATCAGAATTAATTTTCACCATGACTGCAAAATTCTCTCCTACAGCTTCCTTAACGGCTTTTACTACTTCCAATACAATCCTTGACCGGTTTTCAAGTGAACCACCATATTCATCTGTCCTTCTGTTGAAGAAAGGCGACAGGAACTGACTAAGCAACCATCCATGAGCCGCATGGATTTGAACTCCGTCAAATCCTGCCTCTTTTGCCCTTACGGCAGCATCGCGAAATGCATTGACAGCCTCACCGATTTCTTCTTTGGACATTTCCTTACCGATTTTACCGTCAGGCGTTTCAAGAACAGAAGGTCCCAGCGGTGTGCCTCCAATCAGAAACGGCGAAGAAAACAATCCGCTATGAACGAGCTGAATAATAATAGGCGCTCCTGCTTTATGAACAAAATCTGATATGCGTTTAAGACCGGGTAAAAGCTTGTCATCATAAATACCAAGCTGCCCGGGGAGTGCAACAGCATTAGGCGAAACGTACGCCATTTCTCCTATTATAAGTCCGATTCCACCCCTGGCAACAGGTAAAAGCGAATTGATTAGATTCGGGGAAGCTGAACCATCGAAATTGGCTCTTCCCTGCCATGTTGCTGACATTATAAAACGGTTTTTCAGGGCAATATTCCTTATTAATGTTTTCTCAAACAGTTTTGATTTCTTTACAACATCTGTTTTCAACTGAACTTTTTCTTCCTTAATTTCCGGCTTGCGCTTTACAATAACATATAAGGACGTTGTATAAGCATGAAGCCGGTTTTTCCCGGCCAGTGGAGTATATTCAGCCCCGCCATACATACCGAACCATGGTATATTTTCTCCTTTACAGAGCGGATACTGCATCTGACTGATTATTTCTTCTTTTATGATCTTGTTAAAGAGCAGCTTTCCTCTTGCTGCACAGTCTGCATGGAACACTGCAACCGGCTTCCTTCCCTCACAACGGTCAAGAATTTTAACAATCATACGTTCTACTCCGTCATGAATCCGGGCTTCATTCCGTCTTGTAAGCCATATTTCCCCATTTTCAGGAAACTTAATTGTTGTTATCATACTTTTATCCGGCAAGGGCAGGCAACCAAACAGAGAAAATTTACTGTCATATTCTGAATGAAATTCTTCCGGTAATTCGACTGCCAGCGGGGCGAATGCAAGTATATCAACAGCAGGTGTTGACTCTGGTAATCCTAATTTTTCGGTCCATCTTTTCCAGGCAGGTTTGCCATCCAGTTCATAAATGATTGGACTGGATGAACGTGTGATTTTAAAAGGATCTCCAACCACCTCAAATCCATGATTCGCATGACTTATTACTTCCAAAGTAGGATCTGCAAGCCCAAACATTATAACCCCTTTTTCAAATATCTGATCTCCAATAAATTGGAAACTGCTTACCATCTTCATATTATCAATTGAGGCACCCCCGATTATAGGAACATCAGGACCAAAAACAGATTCAATGCCTTTTATCATCTTGTCCGCCTGAAACAGTGCAGGAGGTAAAATAATGGATGGGTGAAAAAAGATCATATTTATTCCAGGGCACTTGTTTTTCAGATCACTTGCCAGATGATGCCCCAAACCGAAACTATCATATTCTGAGACAGAACTTTCGCCTGTAACCGCAAATTCGTTCTTCGGTCCTTTTATAGCCATGACAGCCAAGGCTTTTAATGATTCGCTGGGTCCTTCCTTTCCGATAACCCCGGCACATGTGCAACCGACAATCTGAGCTCCCGGAGAAAGTTTGTGGGCTTCACTTAACAGGTCTTTAAAATTATGACCCATACCTGTATAGATGATCAGTAGATCACAATTGAGTGTTTTTTCACCTGCAAGGGCGTTTTCAAGACATTCGGCAATGGCTCGCTTTGAGTCAACAATACTTGTGCTGGCGGAGAAGAATTGTAACATGGTGTTTAAGTTAAATTATCAATTTGTTTCAAGATTCAGGTATGAAGCTGGAAGCCGGAAGTCAGAAGGCGGAAGTTACTTTGGACTTCAAACTTCCGACTTCGGTCTTCGGTCTTCCGACCTCTTTTTTATCTTGTCTAAGTAAATTTATTCAATAAACAATCACCAAACAAATATTTTTTTCATACAGATTTTTATTTGAAACATTCATTTTATGAATCAGAATAATTTTTCATAAATATTTGACATTGGATAATTTCCGTCTTAACTTAGTACAACCTTTATAATATTATTAACCATTTAAATCTTATTACCATGCATTGTAAACTTGAAAATCTTCCGGTTACCATAGAGGCTCCCGGAACAAAAATGCACATGCAATCTGGCTGGGGAGGAATGGCTGTTGCCTATAATGTCATGCCAGGCGCTGATTCTAGACCTATGCTGAAAGGATTGCCAAACGACAGTTGCCCTGCCCCTCACTGGGGATATATGCTTAAAGGTTCTATGCTGATAAAATATGATGACGGCATTGAGGAAACAGTCAGTGCAGGTGATGTATTTTATATGCCGGCAGGTCATAATGGAATTTCAGCTGAAGAAATTGCATGGATTGAATTCAGTCCTGAAAAAGAACTGAAAATAGTCTTCGATCACATGGCGAAAGGAATGAAATAATCTGAAACTAAAAATCTTTGACTTATGAAAACAAAATCTATTCTTTTACTGTTTGCTTTAATGCTTGTATTTGTTTCCTGTGTTCCAAAAACTACTGTTAACAAAGATCAGGCACTTGCCGACTCTCTTCTTCAGGTAAACATAAATGCATATAATTCGGGTGATGCACAGGTCATTGCAAATATGTTTACCGATGATGCTTTGTTGATTGGTCCTGCCGGCAAAAGAACATGGAGTAAGGATTCAATTTATGCTGCTTCCAAAGCTGTTGTTCCAATAATAAAGAGCTTTAAAGCCTGGCTGGGGCCTACAACGGTAACTGAAAATCTGATCCAGATGCAAAAATATTTCACTGTGGATGGTGCCGTTGGAGATGCAAAGCTGAAGGCTAAAGGAGTAGCTATAATAGTATGGGAAAAACAGGCAGATAAATCATGGAAAATTGCCCTGGAAATTGAGGACTATGATATGATCCCTTATTAACCCTGAGCTATTGTATGACTAATCCGGGTAAACAGGATGAGATAAAGATCTGGTCAGAGGTTATTTATAACCCTGATAATAAATTAATTCAGGATATATCGTCCGATTGGATTAATTACAGAAAAATCTTTATGGACAAGCTGGCTGAATTATTTTATAAAGACATTCAGCGTACCAAGCATCTGTATATCTCACCATTCAGCTTTAAAAAAGATTTTGATAAGCTTTCAGAGGAAGAGAAATCGGTCTGGTACGATTATGTTTTGGAAATACCAAAAAAACTGAGATCATTTAACCTCTTTATCCGGCCCTACAAGGATTTCTGCAGAACGTGCTTAATACCTTACAATGAGCTTGAAATAATGGCTCAGGTTGATCACGAGAGGTATTTCAAAAAACTAATATCAGATAAACCTGCTTTTGGTTTTAAAAAAGATGCAGAAACAGTTCCGGCACATTTTCACGATCTGCCTGAGAAACGAAAACGTTTCTACATCGAACTGAATCATTTAATTCCAGTTGAATTAAAAAAAATCGGGTATGAAATTATGAGGATTGAAGAGATTTCTGAGATAAATGAAAAAGTGGTATTAAGACTTGCAAAAGCAATCCATTCAAGGTATCAGCATGAGATAAGAAAACAAAAAACCGGACAGAAAAAGGGTTACCATGCATTTGGCTTTTTCAATCCGGGAAATTCAGGGAGCTCAGAATTTATTGATTTTGACGATCTTCCAGAAGAAATCAAGCACTCAAACCTTGATAATGCATATCATATTCCGACTAAATTATTATCAATCGGTTATATTATCAGTCATGTTCAAAAAGGATATAAACCCATTGCACTTCGTCTTAATGAGGAAGAAACTGAGACAATGGCAAGGGTTGAGCATATCAGGTGGTGCTGGGATAAAATATTAAACGGATGGATTTACGATAATGTTAAAGACAGCAGGAAGAAAACACATCCTGCCATAATACCTTATGAAGATCTGTCCGAATCAGAGAAGGAAAAAGACCGTGAGCTTGTCAGATTAATTCCGGCATTGCTGCAGGATATTGACTATGAGGTTTGTCCGGTTAATCCTGACCGGATTAAAAGATTATCATACGCAATTAAACCTCATGGTGGAATTCACAAAATTCTGGATGAAACCAGGGAGATAAATGAACAGATCAGAAAGATTGCCAAATTTACTCCCCCTATAGAAGAAAAAGTAAGAATAAGGAATCAAAAGATCGAGGAAGCCATCAAAGAAATTGAAGGTAGCTACAATTATGCCTTGCACATCCAGGAATCTTTTTTACCCGACGATCTTTATATAAGGGAATGTTTCCCTGATAGCTTTGTATTTTTTAAGCCTAAAGATATTGTAAGTGGTGATTTTTATTTTTTCAGTAAACTTGATCATAAAATAGTCTTTGCCACGGTCGATTGTACAGGGCATGGTATTCCGGGAGCATTATTGACTACAATCGGTTATGGCATTCTCGATCAGGCAGTTAATGAATTAAAACTGACAGATCCGACCAAAATATTGCAGCATTTGTACTCAAGGGTACACCGGTTTTTGCAATTTGATTCAAGCATCATAGGATTGTCGGATGATATGGATATCATTCTTTGTACTCTTGATATAAAAACCAATATTCTGACTTTTTCCGGAGTCAATACACCTTTGTATCATGTAACAGAGGGGAAATTAATCGAATACAAGGCACAATATTTAAAAGTAGATTCCGGTGAAAATAGTGAGGACCTCTTTCCATCAGAGAAGATAAAACTGAATATTGGAGATATAATATATTTATGTTCAGACGGTTACGCAGATCAGTTTGGCGGAAAGAATCATAAAAAGTATCAAAGCGGCAGATTCAGGGATTTCTTAACGGAGATACATAAATTATCTATGCCGGAACAGAGCGAACGGTTGTACCATGAGATTGAGCAGTGGAGAGAGGAGAATAATGAAGATCAGACTGATGATATAGTGGTAATAGGGATCAGGATTTAGATCTAAAATACAATCCTTTATATATAGGCTGGAGAGATCCCTGCATATTTATAAAGTTTAACGGTGGAACTATTAATTTGCTTAACATATTTTTCGTGTCTTGAAGTAATATTTTCCCTGTAATTCCCTAAAACCTCTTCTTCAGGTACATTTTTTACATCAAACAAATAAGTAAGTTCTTTCATCGTATTCAGCATAAACAAATTACTTTCCGAGATTGTGCATCTAACTTCGTTGTGTAATAAAGAAACCTCTTGAGTTGATTCAAAAAAATGCTGATAAACCAGAAAATAATTTCTTATCCATTTTGAAATATTTACCAGACCGTTCGGATCTGAAAGCCATTTCATAAAACAACTCGTTACAAAATCATAATAGCGATCCAGTGAATTTTCAATAAAATTATAATTAAGAAATCCAGGTTCTCCGATAAGTCTTCCTTCTACCCTAAGCTCTTTTTCCACTTCAGTTGCAAAGTATGGCAGCATCTTAAGGAATGTTGCAGGTGTATAACCATCGCCACATATTTTTATCAGAAAATCCAGATTATCATTAATTGAAATAAAAGTTGACCAAGGTTGAAAGATCATAAATCCAAAATCGAATCCTAATCCTAGCTTTTTCAGGATTGTAACACCTTCAAGGTTCTTGGCAGCAGTAATATGTTTATTAATTCTTTTTAAACCTATATCAGTGCCATCTTCAATACCCATGAAGACTAAGAACATGCCATGCTCTTTCATCAATTTAAAGTTCTCCTCATTGATTTCATCAGGACGACAATTTATTTTCCAAAGAATTTTATCACTTAATCCTCTGCTCTTAAGCTCTTTACAAAAACTGATTACCCATTCCGGATCATGATTTGTTTTTACAGGAAAATCATCGTCCTGAAATAAAAAAACGGAACAGTTTTTTTCACGGTAAAGCAGTTCCATTTCATCAACAACCTTTTCCGGTTTTCTGATTCGTTTATTTGGGCCAGAAGATTGTTTATAGTATTCTTTAATATTACAGAATGAACAATCATGCACACAACCTCTGCCGGCAAGGATTGTTGCAAATTTCATTCTGAATGCATAATCATCCAGAGTTGATCGTATCGGATAAGGAAATTTGTCGAGATCTGTTTCTAGAGGACGAGGTGGATTGATAATTATATTACCATTCTCTTTATAAGCTATACCATCTATATTTCTCCACTCATTTCCTGAATAAATACACTTTGCCAGATCAACAATGGTATACTCTCCCTCAAATCTTACAATTGAATCAAAATCAGGGATGATTTTAAACAACTCTTCACTTCTTAAGCTGGCATAATGTCCTCCTG
>JBGOXH010000240.1:0-4445 GCA_041479075.1 Bacteroidia bacterium
CAAGGTCAATAATGCTTTTAAATTCCTCCCTGAGCTGATCGTGTCTGCAAAAATGGTGTGCATCATCCTGTGTGAAGCTCCTTACCCTTGTAAGTCCGTGAAGCTCACCGCTCTGCTCATATCTGTAAACAGTACCAAACTCAGCCATTCTGAGAGGCAGCTCTTTATATGAATGAGGCGTGGCATTGTATATTTCACAATGATGCGGACAATTCATAGGTTTAAGCATGAATTGTTCTCCTTCCTGTGGTGTGGACATTGGCTGAAATGAAGTTTCCCCGTATTTCTCATAATGTCCTGAAGTCTTATAGAGATTGACATCACCAATGTGAGGTGTTGAAACTATTTTGTAACCTCTTTTACGCAGAACAGAAGTCAGAAAGTCGATCAGGTTCTGTCTTAAATCTGCGCCTTTGGGCATCCAGAGGGGAAGTCCCATTCCGACTTTTTGAGAGAATGTAAAGAGTTCCAGCTCTTTGCCAATGCGACGATGATCTCTTTTTTTAGCTTCTTCAAGAAGAACAAGATATTCGTCAAGCATTTTCTGCTTTGGAAAGGTAATACCGTAGATCCTTGTCAGCATCTTGCGCTTTTCATCGCCCCTCCAGTAAGCACCTGCAACACTTATCAGTTTAATTGCTTTAATTGGTTCTGTAGAAGGCAGATGTGGTCCGCGGCAGAGATCTGTAAAATTGCCTGTAAAATATAACGATATGGTTCCGTCTTCAAGTTCACTGATAAGCTCGGTCTTGTATTCATCGCCCTTCTTCCTGAAGATATCCATTGCTTCTTTCTTGCTCACATCTTTTCTCAGGTAAACCTGGTTCAAAGCAGCCAGCTCTTTCATTTTATTCTCAACTGCAGGCAGATCAGATTCATTAATGACTTTCCCATCACCCGGATCAACGTCATAATAAAATCCGTTTTCTATTGACGGACCAATGCCGAATTTAATTCCCGGATACAGGACTTCAAGAGCCTCTGCCATAAGGTGTGCTGAAGAGTGCCAGAAGGCATGTTTACCTTCATCGTCATCCCATTTGTGAAGCTTAAGTGTTGCATCTGAAGTAATTGGTCTCGTCAGATCCCATACCTCACCATTAACAGAAGCAGAATAGACCTCTTTTGCAAGACGTGGACTAATCTGTTCTGCGATTTCGAGACTGGTTATTCCCTGTTTGTATTCTTTTGCCGATCCGTCGGGAAATGTTATCTTTATCATTATTAAGCTTCATTTTATCGGAGTGCAAAAATAATGATTATTTTTTACTTTGTGCTCTTTGTGATTTTCCTTGGTGCTCTTTGTGGTTAAATTTTTAATTAATTTTTAACCACAAAGCCCGCCTGGCTGACGCCAGTCGGACAGGGACACAAAGTGCACACTAAGAGCACGAAGGAAAAGACTTATTTAAAAAGATGGCATGCAATTTGACTTTATTATATAAGATGCTAATATTAAATACAATGAAAAAAATAATCTATCTATCTCTGTTTCTGGCTATTGCACTTCTTTCATGTAATAAAATTCCCGAAGCCAGTTTTTCAATTTTTCCTGAAGAGCCTGCAGTAGGTCAGGATATCTTATTTAATAACGATTCAAAGAATGCTAAAAGCTACGAATGGGATTTTGGTGATGGCTACATTTCAAATGAAACAAATCCTGTCCATTCTTATGATGTAACCGGAACCTTTGATGTTAAATTGACAGCATATTCAAAATCAGATCTTTCTGATGAGGCTACAATGTCTCTGGAAATATTACCTCCGACACTTCTCGAGATACAGGTCCTTGAGTACTATCAGGAGTATTCTGTTCCAAATGCCAATGTAAGATTATACCCTGACTCAATATCGTGGGAAAATGAACAAAACATGGTGATTGAAGGGTGGACAGACGATAATGGCATTGTTGTTTTTGCGAACCTCGATCCCCAGATTTACTATGTAGATGTCTGGGAAACACACCATAATAATTGGGTTTTAAGAAGCGAGGACGTTGGATTTATTATGACGGAAGAAATTATTCCTCATAGTATCAATTGGTTCATAGCCTGGGTCGATTATTTTGAGACCAAAAAGGGTGACGCAAGAGGTGATAAGTCTTATGTCATTAAGAAGATTGAAAGAAAAGTCACTGATAAAGGGCAGGTTCTGGTAAGCCCGTTAACTGAGGATTGGAAGACGCTCTATAAAAAAAGTATTAAGGTTAAGTAGAAAAAGGTACAAGGTACAAAATGCAATATCATGAAAATAAAAAGGCAGCCTCAAATTGGCTGCTTTTTTTAATAATTTGACCTTCGGGATTATGAGCCCTTGTCATAATGATTGTTTTTTCTATAACTTTGATTGATAAATCCTGAATAAATAGAATGGCTCAGATTAACGAGGATTTGATAAGAACTGTTTTTGACGAAATGGCGAAGCATAAAGCATCGTTGTTAAAAATGATTCTTACCGAAGATGAGGATGAAGAAATATCTGACTACAGGGTATTGGCTGACCTTGTCATTAAAAACTTTCCATGGCCGATTGGCGTTGAACTTCGACGACTTTTTTCAGGCTTAATGAGGCAGCTTGACCGTATGCGTCTTGACCAGATCTTTAAAACCATCGAGCGTTCAATGCAGTTCATAAGCTTTGTAATGTTATCGCAGCTGTGTAAGGAGAAAACAGCCGGTAAAATTACAATTCCTGAAAGTTTCAGCAATGAATTTAAAACCAGGTTCTTTGTACTGAGTCTTGGAAATTTTACCTGGATGATACGGGCTATCGGGAATATGTTCAGTGATCAGAAGATTGAATGGTTCATGCCTGAGATGGGTGAATACTTTAGCAATAAGTTCTACAATGCACTTGATTTCTGGGTTCCGGAACGTAATGAAATCGGTCATTACCAGATAAATCTTACACAGTCGGACATTGAAAAAAGATGTGTTGAATATGAAGAGAAGCTGACCTTTATTCTTAAAAGCATCGCTTTCCTGGCAAAATACAAGCTTATCTCAGTCAAAGAAATTAAAGTAACCAAATCAAAAATCGCCGACGCAAGCTTTCATCATATCATTGATCTTCTTAACAGTTCAGATTCAGATTTTAAGGCACAGGAGCTCGAAGTTCCCAGCTTTACCGAAAGCCATTCAGTGCTTTTAATGAAAACAATAAAATCTATTGATGAGTATTTAAATCTGTCACCACTGATAATTGATACGAGCACTGAAATACTGGATGCTAAAGAAAAATTTGAAATAAAGAAAGACATCTTCATGTATTCGAAATATCGTGATGATCATCTGATGTACCTTGGTACCGAGGTGACTGAAAAATGCGATCTGCGGTCATTAAAAATCTATGAAACCCTGCTGATGGAATTCAAACAGATGCTGTCGTTAATATAAAGTATAAAAATGCAGAAGAGTCCATTCAAATTTCTGGACAGTTACACTAAGGATGATCTCGAAATCTTTTTTGGAAGAGATGATGAGATAAAAGCTCTTTATTCTGCAGTTTTTACAAGCAAGATATTACTGGTTTATGGAGTTTCAGGTTGCGGCAAATCATCACTTCTGAATTGCGGGCTTGCCAACAAATTTAATGACACCGACTGGCTTCCTGTAAGCATCCGTAGAGGTAATAACATTAATCAGAGCCTGTTAGACGGATTATATAAAGTCGCTTTGACTAAAACTCCTTTCGAAAAGAAGGATAAAAACGGCAATGAAAAAATAAGTGTCACGAAGGCTCTCCAATCAGTTTACCTCGATCATTTCAGACCTATTTACCTTATTTTCGATCAGTTCGAGGAGCTCTTTATTTTTGGAAGCAAGGAGGAGAAAACAGAGTTTATTAAGAATGTAAAGAAGATTATCGATTCCGACATTCAATGCAGGTTAATCATTTCAATAAGGGAAGAGTACCTTGCCGGTGTCACTGAATTTGAAAAGGTGATACCAACATTTCTGTCGAACAGGATAAGGATTGAAAAAATGACCCGGCAGAATGCCATTCAGGCAATTGAAGGTCCATGCCGTGTAAATAATATTGAAGTTGAACAGGGTTTTGCAGGAGCGTTGCTTGAAAAGCTTAATCCTGAAAGTCCGGAAATTGAACTGACGTACCTGCAGGTATTTCTCGACAGGATTTATAAACAGGTTCTTTCCGATAAGAGCAATGGCAACAGATTTACTATTGACATTCTGAATAAACAGGGCGATGTAAAAGACCTCCTGGGCTCATTTCTCGAGGAGCAGATATCTCAGCTTGATGATCCGGAAACGGGTCTGGTTATATTGAAATCGTTTGTATCGGTAAAAGGAACAAAACATCAGATTACTGAAGATGAAGCAGCGGAATATTCCAGAACTCTTGGCAAGAGCATTGAACAGGATACCTTAAAAAACCTGATACAGAAATTTATCGGATTAAGAATACTTCGCGATAAAGACGAG
>JBGOXH010000149.1:0-6977 GCA_041479075.1 Bacteroidia bacterium
AATATTTTACTATAGCTGATTGATCTGAGCATTATTTTGAAACGAACTATTATGAATGTTATTTATAAAATCTTAAGAGCACATTTTCACTTGTCTTTAGCTCAAGCAGATTTTTATTTAATTTTATTGTTATTGTATCCTTTGTTAAAAGGGAAAAGAATAGACTCTCATAATCCAGTTCATAAATTGTTGAGCCAACCTGTGTTGCTCCGCCGCCGGATGTGACTATTGTAGTATCATTCAGGAATTTATATGACATGCTGCACTCATTTACTTCCCAGGCCCTCAGATCGTAATCATAAATGAGATACTCGTCAGTAAAGCCCCTTTTTGCAGTATCAATATCGATCAATGGGTTAGTAAACAGGCAATCACATGGAGGATAATAAACTGAATTTGTATTGCAGTCTGTGATTTCGATAAGGTTCCATGTGCCATACAATATTGAATCAGCATTCGAAAGTGTATAATTTGGTCTGCAGAATAATTGCATGAATTTGACATTCTGAATCTTCCCGTTTTCAATTACGATATCACCATCAAAGACAGTCGGAGTGTATGTATGAACTTCAAACCTGGCTGAGAATTCGATCGACACGGTACCATTGACAGGATCAAGGTCTGTAAGTGTAATTGTTTTTTCGAGGAGCTTTATTGAATAAGAAGTATATTTATTCAGGTAAAATACTATCTGGGAACTTCCGTTCCCGTTCTCTTCAAGGTCAAGTGAAATGTAATAATCGCCATTACTGGCCCAGACAGAAATGCGTTCTTTATAATAACTGGCCTTTACAAATGAAGTCCCGCTAAAGGAAGTGCCGTTTATTGTTGCTGTAAAGGCATCCGGCAAATTTGTTATTTCCGGTACGTTTTCAACTTGCTGGTGATAATAGGCATTAGTCAGCCAGTCAGATCCGCATTCAGGCCTTGGATAATAAAATGATTCTGTTGTCTTCTCACAGTCAGATATGATGAAAAGCAAAATGATGAGGGGAGCAATTTTTAAAAGCTTCATATCCCGAAATAATCTCAGAAACAGTATAAAGATAGCAAATTGTTATTTTGTGTACTTGAGCCTCAGGTCAACTTCATCGTCGTAAATGTAATAACAAGGGTCATTGCACTGATTCTTTGCATATTTTACACGTGGCGTAACAGAATTGACAGCAATGTAAACACTCCCAGTGTTTAGATATTTTGCTGTAAGTGTATATTTTTTGTTAATTGGAACGTTGATGTAAATTTTTGCCGAATAGGAGTTTACAGAACTAAAAAGCACACTATCCTCAAGATAACCCTGATAGACATCAACATATGTTATGCCATATTGTGTACTGAGCTGGACTTTTAGTTCGGCTTTTATTGGTTCCTCAGATACACATTCTGAGCAATCAACGAACAGACCCGTCTTTTCACACGAGAAAAGGAACACCATTATGAGAAACGTGAATATTCCGGTAATGATTTTTATGTGATGTTTCAGAACCATTTTATAGTTTTTACGGCGGACTTTACAAAATCGAAATGAAAATTATATGAAAAACCTGCTCTGCCCCATATTGGGCCAATTCTGTAAAAATCTGATTTCATATATTCAAGACCTGAAAATAGCATAAAGTTTCTCCTAATCCATTTAATACTGATTTCAGGTATTATTTTATATTTACTTTTTGGTCCTGTTTCAGAGCCTTTAAACCTGTTGCCAAAGAAGTAAGCTGCCGATAATGATGTGGAAAAGACAAAGTTACTTTTTACCGGATTATTTGTAAGATGAAAGTCTTTAAATATTCCGGTATATACCAGAGAACTTTTATCCATAAACTGGTAATAGAGGTGACTGGAACTTTTTATCAAAACTCTCGTGTAAGACAACTTCGTGTCAAAACCGGTACGAAGACCAAAACCTGATCTCGGTTCCTTAAAATCGAAATTAAAGCCTGTATAATAATCTTTAAAAGTAAACTTTGTTGATAATGATAACGCTACCTGGTCGAACCGCATCTTGTATTTTCCTGTATAGCTGTTTCTCCCTAGAAGATCGGCCATCTCTTCTCTCTTATTCTTTACTGCATAATTATAATAGTTGATAGGTTTTCTCGCAGAATCGTTCCATTTACTGACATCTTTATAAAGCATTTTAAAGGAATCATTATAGCCAAATTCTATGGAAAGACTTAATGCATCTGAATTATAAGTGTTTTTTTCATAAATATCGACACCCTTCTTCATAAGTAAGTCCAGCAAAAGAGTATCTCCGTTTTGTGCCGCAATAAGAAAAGGTGTGAATCCTT
The DNA here is from genome assembly GCA_041479075.1 of Bacteroidia bacterium. Classification (GTDB taxonomy): domain Bacteria; phylum Bacteroidota; class Bacteroidia; order Bacteroidales; family VadinHA17; genus LD21. The sequence goes on from JBGOXH010000149.1 coordinate 2,292, forward strand.
CATCATCACTCGATTCCATATTTGCGCCATTCTTAATCAGAAGGTCAGCAATATCAGCGTGGCCGGCCCAGATTGCTGCCATAAGCGGTGTAGTTCCGTCATTCGCTTTTTTGTCAATGTCAGCTCCATAATAAATAAGAATATCAACAAGATAAAAGTATCCGTAAATTGATGCATAATTGAGCGCAGTGACACCGCGTTCATCCTGATAATTTATATCAGCACCGTATCTGATAAGGGTTTCGGAGATTTCCAGATTCTGATACTCAACATTAGTACCTGCATCCTTCAGAGCTTTTGAAATTTGTGAATTCTGGCTTTTTACGGCAACCAGGAGAGGCGTCTCATTTTTTAATGTGGCTTTATTGGGATCTGCATTGTAACTTAAAAGAGTTTTAACTGTTTCGAGTCTGTTGTTGGATATGGCAAAAATCAGAAGAGTAATACCTTCATCAACGGTTGCAGCATTTACATCAGCCCCTTTAAGAATCATTCTTTCAACTTCTTTATCATAACCATTAGCTGCAGCTATCATAAGGTTAAATTCAAGCGCGTTATCATAATAAAGAGGTAAATATGATGAAGTATCAATCACAGTCACCTGTGCAAGAATCCGACCTGATAACAAAAAAAATAATGCAAAGATCAGGATTATTGAAATTGATACTTTTCTAACAGCCATATTACAAATTTAAACTTTTGATTATTTTCTGGATTATTTAACGAATAAATTTTAATAATAGTTTTTAAAATACGGCAGCAAAAAAGCAAATTTTAAGGTTTTCTTATAAAGCTGATTAAATACTTTTTATTTTTGCAAGCTGAAATGCGATAAATATTTTGGACAGAATAAGAAAAATATTACTAGCAACACTGTTAGTTTTACTCGTGAGCTACAATCCCGGTGCAGTAGAGAGGAGCAACGTTGTTACCGATAAGCTTACCCCCGGAAATATAAGACTGAGCAATACTAATTCTTCGGGAAAAGAATTTACCGCAGCCGAGAAGACAATCAGATCATTTATGCATAGATGGTCAATAGCCGGTGCATCTGTGGCCATTTCACTTGATGGTAAGCTTATCTATGCCAAAGGATTCGGTTATGCTGATACCACATCAAAGGAAGAAACCCAGCCATATCATAAGTTCCGGATTGCAAGCATTTCCAAGCTGGTCACGGCTGTAGCTATTATGAAGCTTCAGGAGGAGGGCAAGCTCTCTCTCAGAGATCGGGTGTTTGGACCTGATGCAATCTTAAATGATCCTTATTTCAGCAATCCGAAGGATAAAAGGGTATATGGAATTACTGTTGCCCATCTTCTCAGCCATGAAGGCGGATGGACACAAAGATGGGGAGATCAGATGTTTATGCCACTTTTGATAGCCGATAAAATGGGAGTTAAACCCCCTGCAGATGCCAGAACTATTGTAAGGTTTGCACTCGACAAAGGACTGCACTTCACTCCGGGAACAGGAAAAGCTTATTCGAACCTTGGTTATACAATACTTGGATTGATAATTGAAAAAGTTTCGGGGATGTCGTATGAAGAGTATTGTAGAAAAGCTGTTCTTGAACCCCTTGGCATTTACGACATGTCTCTTGCACATAATCTACTTTCACAAAAAGCTCCCTTCGAAGTGACATATTATGAGCCTTCTGATGTTGTTCTTAAGCCTTCAATATATGGTACCGGCGAACTGGTGCCACCAAGCTACGGGGGTAATGATATTGAAGCTCTTGGTGGTGCCGGAGCATGGCTTGCAACTGCTCCTGATCTGATCCGGCTAATGCTGGCTGTTGATGGATTTAAAACCAGACAAGACATTCTTACAAGTCAGAGTATAGAGTTCATGACAGATAACGATAATGGATATGCTCCAATAGGCTGGAAAACAACAGTTTATAATGGCACCTGGTGGAGAACAGGGTCTTTCCCGGGCAGCGCAGGGATGATGAAAAGACAATCTGATGGAATCGGATGGGTAATCCTTTTCAATTCAAGCGCATGGAATGGTCCGGAAATATATTCTTACATCAATAATATGATGTACAGAGTACTGTCTCAGGTAAAACACTGGCCGAATAATGATCTGTTTAATTATTCGCTGCCAATACCTTTGAAAACTAATGTATCTGATTCATCATCATTTTAGCAATGTGCTTCACGGTTAATGTAAATCTTGTCAAAGAGGAACTTGAAGAGAGGTATGGTGTGAATTTCCCTGATAAATACCGCTATGAACCAAACTATTATTATCATGCTTATGGTCTGCCTGAAATACCTGCAATATGTTCCGAAGATCCAGGCACTGTGCGACTTCTGAAATGGGGACTGATACCATCGTGGGTAAAAACCAAAGAAGATGCAGAGGAGATAAGGTATAAGACATTTAATGCACGATCGGAAAGCATTGAAAGTAAACCATCTTTTTCGTCTTCATTTAAATCAAAAAGATGTATTATCCCTGTGAAAGGCTTTTTTGAATGGCAGCATGTGGGAAACAAAAAGATACCATGGTACATTTATAGCTCTGATGATGAAATACTTACATTGGCTGGTCTCTTCAATGACTGGGTAGAAACCAGAACAGGTGAGGTGATAAGTACATTTACAATAATAACCACCGATGCAAATGAAATGATGGCAGAAATCCATAACTCAAAAAAAAGAATGCCGGCTATACTCGGGAGATCTGATGAAAAAAAATGGATCGATACTTCAACAACTCTTTCCGAAGCATCTGAAATGCTGAAACCCTGCCCTTCAAAAATCCTGAAAGCCCATACAATAAGTCCGCTTATAAATGACAGGAATGCAAATAGGAACACTCCAGAGCTGATCAAGCTATTCAACTATAAGTCTCCTGGAGCTCTCTTTTGAAAAAGCCTTTGAGCCGCTGCGCCTTTACGCCCATCGTCCTCCGAAGCTTTAGCGAAGGAGGATTTCACTGCGCTACAAAATGATAAGTCAGTGTACCAGCTTGAATTTTAGGTGAATAAAGGTCAGCATTAAAATGTGATATAAGAGCAGTACTGACAGCTGTTTCAATGAGACATAAATCTGTAGTAGTACTCTCGGATGCAATTATCTGGGCTTCTTCAACAACTCCTTTCTGGTTAACCTGAATAGCTAATACGACTTTACCAGCACCCTCGCATTTATAAATTGGTATGGGCAGGTATGTATGTGTACGGTTTTTAAGATCATAATAAATTCGGGTAGGGCCCTTGTAATTTGCTGCCATTTCCTGCGATTCTTTTGGCTTCTCCTCTTTATTTGCTTCATTATTCTTATCCTCATAAGCCAGCTTTTCATCACCATTCATTTCCTTAAGTCTTTTCTGCTCATCGATATAATTATCAGTTCCGAGCTTACCATCCTTAATAAGCTCTTCTTTTACCTGATCAATATAATCAGCCGGATTTATCTTCACATCAGATTTGTTGGCAAGATTTCTGGCAATATTAAGCATCTCCTCATCGCCCTGGAGAATCCGTTCTATATTGGAGGCTGGCAGCACTATTTGTTTCTCCTTAGTTTCGGGTTCTTCAACCTGGGCAAACTCGACTGTAAACTCTTTTGAGAAATCTCTTTTCAGTGATCCAATCTGGAACGACATAAAAATTATTCCTGCTATAAGATGCACAATTACAGCTCCCAGAATACCAACCAGTTTAGCCTCATATTTCCTCATACAATGCGAAATTATAAATTAAATTTTACAGAGGACTTTTTAATTTATCTTTAAGAGGTAAATTTTAGCCATACCATAATTAAACGTTTATGCTTTAAACATTCATAATAAACAATAAAAGATGGGAAATATTCTTGATCTTATAAAAAAAAGATGGAGCCCTTATTCATTCTCTTCGGAATATATTGAAGATGAAAAAATTGAAACATTAATGGCAGCGGCCGGACAGGCTCCATCTGCAAATAATGAGCAGCCCTGGCTTTTCTTGTATACTACAAAGGCCAACAAGGAGAAATTCGATGTTTTCCTGGGGTTTTTAACTGAATCGAACAGGGTATGGGCTAAGAATGCTTATGCTATGATTATCAGTTTTGCACGGTTGAACTCTTCGTACGACGGAAAGCCTAACAGATATGCATTTCATGATACCGGCATGGCTGTCACCAATCTTCTTACACAGGCTAGCTCAATGAATATTTTTATCCATCAGATGGGTGGATATTCAATTGAAAAAGTCAGAAATTATTTTAATCTTAAAGATGATGTTGAACCTGTTGCTGTAATGGCAGTCGGCAATATTGGAGATGGAACAAACATTCCCGAAGAATTGCATAAAAGAGATGAAAAAAGAAGACCTCGAAAACTGTTAAGTGAGTATTCCTTTAAGAATAATCTGCCTGATTATTTTAAGAAGGGATGTTCGTAAATGGTGAAAAGTGCTGATTGACAAATAGTTAAATCTCATTAATTTTAAGAAAAAACCCCGAAAAAGCTCTGAACAGCTAAAAATCGGGGTAATCTTCTTAAAATACTATGAGAAAAATACGAAGAATTTACGAAACTACCCAAGAATTTAATTTCATTTCACCACAAAAAGAGTTTTTACTCTATTGGGAATCATTTCAACAGTCAGAACTGGGGAAGATCTACCAGGCAATACCATGGAGCAAACTTGCTCATAGTTTAAAAATCCGAGATAAGAGAAAGGGA
>JBGOXH010000332.1:0-2794 GCA_041479075.1 Bacteroidia bacterium
CAATTGATTTATTTAATTGTTTGAAACAGCATCTTAATATATACCTTATACGCTTCTGGCAATTTTGGATCCATTTATGATTCAAATCATTGTCTCTTTTTTGTATTTCGTTCTCCGAACAAATCATCAGACTCATTTGTTTCATCTCTGGTAATAGATTTTGAAGATAATTATTCACTTATGAATTCACAATTAATAATTGTAAAAGTGTAACCGTGATGAATCTGATTTACGATATAAAATTAAATCTGCTGAAGATATCAGTGTGTACACTTTCATTAATTTATGTAACAATTTCAGTAAGGGCAACCGGAATCGACAGCCTGTTCCGATCGGATGAAATAATTAAAATGGTTTTTGAGAAATACAGTGAATTCTATCGGAAACTAAGACCTGTATTTGAATCTATCATAAATAACCAGGATCTTATTTCCAGTTACAGTAGAAGGCGGATTCTCAGATATATAAACGAATTTTATACAGTCATTGATAACAAATACCTGATCAGACGGAATATTCTGAATGTTTGTGAAACCAGGCAGGACTATAATTTAATTGATTAGAGATTTTGTAACACAAGCATACTCAAGGAATAAGTGGTCGCAGGGGCCGAAAATAATAAATTTATGCTTACTCCCCGAATCTGTAACCAATTGCTGGTTCAGTAATGATCAGTGAGGGACGTGCAGGATCATCTTCAATTTTCTTTCTGAGCTGTGCAATAAAAACACGCAGATATTGGGTTTGATCAAGGTATCCATGACCCCATACCTCCTTTAGCAGATATTGATGAGTTAATACTCTTCCTGCATTTTTGGACAGAATTGAGAGTAAGGAAAATTCAGTCGAGGTCAATTTCAATAAGATCCCTTTTTTCCTGACTGTGTGACCTGCGAGGTCAATTGTAACTGATCCAAAAGTTAACTGGGATTCAGATTTATCGATATTATGCATTAAACGTAAAGCTGTTCGTATCCTTGCAAGCAGTTCTCCGGTCCGGAACGGCTTAGTAAGGTAATCATTTGCTCCGCTGTCGAGTGCTTCAATAATATCTTCTTCAGAGTTTCTTACCGACAAGATGATAACAGGGTTTGTGTACCATTCTCTAAGTTTTTTTAGCACTGACACTCCATCATCGTCCGAAAGTCCGAGGTCGAGAAGAATAAGAGAAGGATTGTAAGTCGCTGCAGTCGAAATACCCTCTTTTGCAGATGATGCAAGCAACGTTTTAAAACTATTAAGATTCAGGGTAATCTCCAGTAGTCTTCTGATCTGAACTTCATCATCGATGATCAATATGGTATCGGCTGTTATCAGTTGTAAATTATGAAATGATTTTATCAATTTCCAACGTTTCTGTCGGTATCTTAATTGTGAATTCTGCACCACCGTTCTGCCTGTTTTCCACTGTTACTGTGCCTTTAAGTGCCTCAACAAAGCCTTTTACAATTGATAAACCCAGCCCTGTACCACCAGCTTGTGATCCTTCTACCCTGTAAAACTTATTAAATATAAGGGATATTTCATTTTTTGGGAAACCCGGACCTCTGTCCATAACCTGTAAAGTTAATATTCCATTGTCATAAAATGCTTTAACTCTTAAATTTATTGAAGTAGAGGCATACTGAGTGGCATTATAAATAAGGTTGTAAAGTACCTGTTCCAGTAATCCGAAATCTATCTTTATAAAGGGCATGTCCTCAGGAATAACAACATGCAGGCGGAATGGTTTAAGTTCATCATAGAGGTTTTCAATGACTTTATTTATCAGATCATGAATATCGTACCAATCAAGCCGGGGAGAAATCCGGCCGCTTTCGAGTCTTGACATATTCAGGAGATTTTCGATAAGACGGTTTAATCTTTTTGATGCCTTGAATATTTCAAGAGAGAGCTCTTTAAGTATTTCCTCCGGATGTTGCGATGTAAGTAAAGAGTCGGAAGCGCCCATAATTGTTGCAACAGGAATCCTCAGCTCGTGTGAGATGGAGTTAAAAAGCGTTTTGTAAAGCTTGTCGGATTCGTTCAACAGATAGGCCTGTTTAGCCATATTGCGCAGATATTCCCGTTCGAACTTCCCTGAAATCTGGGAAATAAATGCCTCCCAGAACTGCTCTTCGCCCTCTGTGAATACTTTTACCTGTTGTATGGCAATAACCCCCAGGTTCATCTGATTTCCTTTTAAAGGGTAAAAAGTATAATCACCGGATGGAAGAGTATCCGTATGCCTCCCTGCCTTGGTAGAGTGTTGAAACGTCCACGCTGCAACACTCATGTCGTTTCTTGAAAGAGTGATGTTTGAATCATTCTGACTATTGTAATCAAGCTGGTTTGTGTCATTTTTAAGTAAGATCCGACTCTTAAGATTAAAATATTTCTTAATATCGTTTTTAGCAATATTAATAACCTCTTCGATTCCTGTTGCAGTGGAAAGTTCCCTGGTAAGCTGGTACAGGGCATTTGTACGTTCCTCACGTATTCTGATCTTCATCTCCTGTCTCTTAATCCTTGATGTCAGTACTCCGCTCAGCAATGCAATGATGAAAAACATTATCAGCATGAGCATATCTTCAGGCTTATCGACATGCAGGGTATAGGGCGGTGGTATAAAAAAGAAATCCCAGATAATTGCACTTAAGGTTGCAGAGAGTAAAATAGGCCCTGTACCGAAGAAAAATGCAAGTGTAGAAACAACAAACAATAAAGCAAATGAAACAACCTGATATCCTATAAATTCTTTAATAGAAAAACAGATAATAGCCGTAAGTATAACTATTAACGAAGCTATAAAGTA
>JBGOXH010000286.1:0-3601 GCA_041479075.1 Bacteroidia bacterium
AAACCAATTAAACCGTAAAGGACTGAAATATAAATGGGCGTATTATAAAATCAGTAACAGTAACCAGGGTAAAAAGGTGAATGAGAAAGCAAGATCGATGCTTGAAAATGATATTAACATTCTTGTTTTCAATTTTGTTGATATGCTTTCGCACGCGAGAACCGAGATCGGTGTGATCCGTGATCTTGCCAGTGATGAGCCGGCCTACAGAAGTCTCACCCGCTCATGGTTTGTCCATTCATCGTTGTTCGAGTTGTTGAAAACCCTCGCTTTACATTCTGTTAAGGTAATATTCAGCACCGACCATGGTACTATAAGAGTGCAGAATCCGGTAAAAATAATCGGCGACAGGAATACATCCTCCAACCTCAGGTATAAAATGGGCAGGAACCTCGATTACGATCGAAAAAAAGTATTTGAGCTGATAAATCCTGAAAAAGCGATGCTGCCTAAAACGAATATCAGTTCAAGATATATTTTTGCTCTCAATAAAGACTACCTTGTTTATCAGAACAATTATAATTACTATACAAGTTATTATAAGAATACTTTTCAGCATGGAGGAATATCACTCCAGGAAATGCTGCTGCCAGTTGCCTGCATGGAGCCGTTTTAATAATTAATTATTGAATTAATAATCAATACATTATACCCCCTTCCCGACCTTCCCCCAAAGGGGAAGGAGTAAAATCTTCCCGCTCTGCGGGATAAGCAAGGGGGTATCTTAGTATGAAAATTTGACATCTGTTATTCATTGTCTAAATGGTAATTATCATTAAACATAAAAAAGATTTGCAGGCTGCCGGTAGAAAGCTTTTAAAAAACTACGGTAATAGCAGGATTTTTGCTTTTTACGGGGCAATGGGTGCAGGTAAAACAACTTTTATTAAAGCTCTTTGCAAATCGCTTGGAGCCGCTGATCTTGTCAGCAGTCCCTCTTTTACTCTTATAAACGAGTACAGGCAGTCAGATGGAGGATCTTTGTACCATATTGATCTTTATCGAATTAAGAACCGCAATGAAATGCTCGATCTGGGTATCGAGGAGTATTTTTTCAGCGGATCGTATTGTTTTATCGAATGGCCAGAAATGATTGAAGAGATTCTTCCTTCAGGAACTGTGAATGTAAAAATCACTGTCGGGAAAAATGAAGAGCGTATTCTCGAGATATCATGAACAAATCTTATTTTGTACCTGTCTTGCATTTTTTTTAACTTTGAACAAATAACACTCTATTAGGTATGAACGACAAAGGCAAGAGCGGAAAAGTGAATCTTGGCAACACCGCATTCATGCCGAAAGAAGAGCACCTTGAAACTGCTGTCAGGTTCAGGAGAATCTCTATCGGCATTCCCAGCGATACTAAAGATGATGAAAAAAGAGTTGCGCTGACTCCCGAAGCAGTCAGCCTGCTTGTTGAAAGTGATAACGAGGTAATCCTTCAGAAGGGCGCCGGTAACGGGGCCAACTATTCCGATAAAGATTATAGTGAGAACGGAGCAATAATCACTGACTCACCTGCCAGAGTTTTCGGATCTGATGTTGTGATTAAAGTCGCACCATTCACTGAAAAAGAAACTGATTATCTTAAAGGTAATCAGGTTGTTATGTCGTACCTTAATGTTCTGAAGCTCGATGAGGAAACCCTTGCCAGGCTGATCAGGAAAAAAGTGACAGCTATTGCTTTTGAAAAGATCCGTGATAATAATGGTGTATTGCCTGTTATTGAATCGATGAGCGAAATTTCAGGAATCACATCAATTCTTCTGGCTTCTGATTATTTAAGCAACCATCATGGAGGAAAAGGGGTAATGCTTGGCGGAATTACAGGAGTTACTCCAACTGAGGTTATAATTTTAGGAGCAAATACTGCTGGAGAATATGCAGCAAAAGCAGCTATCGGACTTGGCTCCCAGGTTAAGGTATTTGACAGTTCATTACAGAGATTAAAGGGATTCGAATCTCTTTTAGGTCAGAGACTTCAGACGTCAGTTTTTCACCCACAGGTTTTGAAGAAAGCATTAAAATCGGCCGATGTACTTATCGGAGCAATTGAACTTGAAGATCTCCGTCCATGGTATTATATCACTGAAGATATGGTCCGGACAATGAAGAAGGGAGCCGTAATTATTGACCTCAGCATCGACCGTGGCGGATGTATTGAGACTACTGAATGCCGTGCTATGAGAGATCCTGTCTATGAAAAACATGGGGTTATCCATTTTTCAGCATGGAACCTTCCATCGCGTGTTGCCAGGACAGCATCAATTGCTCTCAGTAATATTTTTGCCCCATTGCTTCAGAAAATGGCAGACACCGGAGGAATTACTCATTTACTGAAAATTGATACCGGTGTACGCAATGGAGTATACCTGTACAATGGTATACTTACAAATGAAACACTGGGACAGAAATTCGGGATTTTATCTAAAGATCTGGATCTGCTGCTTTCAGCATTCTGATAATTATAAATAAGAAAGGATCGCTTTTTTACCTTTTACTTCAATATTTGCACGTTTACCGATATAAAAAGCCCGGTTATCAGAAATATGTCCTGCAGGGAAATTGAAGAATACCGGGTAATTATATTCTCCGATTATATCACTAATTATTTCTTCATGGCTCTTCCCCCATGGAATTTTGGTTTCGTACATTTCAGTTATCCCGCCGACAACCAGTGCAGCAAGATTTTTGATCTTTCCTGAAAGCTTCAGCGAAGTCATCATTCTGTCGAGATGATAATAATATTCCCCGACCTCTTCAATAAATAATATTTTTCTGTCAGTTTTTGGTTCTGCGGGAGTCCCGATCAGGCTGAAGATAAGTGATAAATTTCCTCCTGTGATTTCTCCTTCGATCTGCCCGGGTCTGATAATATTACCCTTCCATTCCAGTGAGCGGCAACCTGTGAACAAAGTATTATGCAGTGAGTCAAGGGTCGCTTCTGTTTTTTCCGGATTGGAATAATTTAATGGCATCTCTCCATGTATAGAAACCATGTTGCACTTTTCACTCAGCCAGATATGCAATACCGTTATATCGCTGAATCCAACATACCACTTCGGATCTTTTTTCAGGGAGCGAAAATCGATCTCATCAATGATCTTAATCATTCCGTAACCGCCTCTTGAACAGAAGATTGCCTTAACTTTTTTATTATCGGTCATCTTCTGAAAATCCATTAATCTCTCCCTGACGCTTCCTGCAAAAGGGCCTTCTTTTTTCAGGGCATTCTTTCCGATATGAACTTTCAATTCCCACGACTCGAGAAGCTTTACGGCTTCTGCAATTTTTACCTCATCAATGGTAAATGCCGGTGAGATAATTGCGACTTCATCACCTGGTTTTAAAAACGGAGGTTGGATTTTTCTGACAGGCATATAAAATATATTTTAAGTAAAAGTAATGGAAAAAATTGTTTCCAAATTTGCATTTACCCCCCATCCCCCCTAAAGGGGGGCTAATACTCTGCCTTATAATTAGTTGGTTAATCATATATATAAATGCGTTTTAAGTCCCCTATAGGGGGTTTGGGGGCGGTTTCATATTTTATTATCTTTAACCGTTTTTATTTTACAGCAATGAAAAAATTTAAAAGATA
>JBGOXH010000056.1:0-13197 GCA_041479075.1 Bacteroidia bacterium
ACCATATCGTACTGATCGAACAGTTCAACACTATCGCCAATTATTCTGGTACCATTGCTCTTTATATTCAGTACAAGCTCAAACTCCGGGTGAAAGTGCCACAGCCCGCCTGAATCAGTTATATAATCAGCAGTAAAGCCGCCTCCGTCATCATATGAAATTTGTTCCAGTTCAGCAACCATAATTTAATATTGATGTTTAATCCGGTGACTATCAAATTTAAGCAATATTTTTTTCAATTTTTATTATGAATTCATCATAATATTTTTTAAAAAATTTGACTTTTAATATTTATTGTGTAAATTTGGTACCAAGCTCATGCTATTGGTATAAGAGGAGACAGCAAGGGATGGAGGTGAAAATCAACAGGATTGTATTGCAGACATTGACTTTCACATCTGGAACCTGAGGAATAGCGCCAGCTAACCATGGTTCCATCCTTTTATCAGACAGTAGACACGGGATAAAACCCGCTCCCTGATCTTCACAGCCACCCTTCCTCCTCTTATTTTTTTCTTATCTTCTTAATTCTAAAATCCCTGCCTGCAGTGTAATACTTCAATATCTCGGTAACAGAAAAACACTGACCTTTAGATTAAAAACCCCCTTTCATTTTCCCCCAAGCCTTGCTCCGCCGAAGCGGCTACGCGAAGGCGAAAGGGGAAATGTAAAGCCTACTTCCCGCCTCAGCGGGACTGGGAAGGGGGTGATAGATAGAAAAAAAGTCGAACAAAGATCAGTTCTTGAAATTGTTACCTTAATTGTGAAGAAATACACGGCAGGCAGGGTAAATCAATCTTAAACCACTTACGATTGTTAAGTTTCCAGTACCAAATCACTCTATTTCCATTATATTTGTGCCTTTGATGTATTGGGTATAATCCGGATCATATTTTCATTCTAAGAATTCATGAAGACTTATATCAGAAGAAGAGAAAAGAATGATCAGCTTGTTGTTTTATATGGCGGATGGGGTACCGATGATAATATATTTACTCCCCTCTGCTCAGATGATTTTGATTTTATTCTTTTTTACAATTATTCTGCTGATGAAGCATTAGTACTCCCGGAAATGAAAACCTATAAGAAGATTACTCTTATTGGCTGGTCACTTGGCGTATGGGCAGCAGAGTATCTGACCCCAAAAACAGGGATAATTCCCACTGTTACAATTGCCGGAAACGGAACACCTATACCAGCTGATGATAAATATGGAATTCCTATCAGGGTTTTTGAAGGCACACTTAATAATATTACTGAAGAAAATATGGAGAAGTTTTATCTCAGAATGTTTGGGGATAAAAAGACTTACCAGTTAAACAAAGACAGAGTTCCACACCGGAGTATTAAAACTCTTCAGGATGAATTGAGATGGCTCTATAACAGAATGATGGAACAAAAGGAGCCGGGATTCAGATGGGATTATGCTGTCACAAGTGAAATTGATCGTGTTTTTCCGGCAGGTAATGTCAATTCCTATTGGAAAAATCAAAAATCAACCAGGCATATAATTCTTCCCCTTCCGCATTATTTTTTCCATAAATGGAATAATTATGCTGATTTTATAAGTTTTGTCGAGTCGTTTAAAAAGAAAAGGACATACAAAAAAAAGGAGCAAATAAGCTCAACTACAAGTCTTTGATCAGAATATTGGAATTTGATTTTGCAATCAGCCTGTCAAATTTCTCAAGCATTGAAATAACTCTGTCATATTCCCTGTTTTTAACAACCATTCTTTGTTCAATACCTTTTTTATCAAGCCGGGATAATACAAAGCTTACTGAAAGTTTATTAATATCTAATGCCGGTTGATATAACCGTTCTTTTTGCTCATTCTCATGAATTATAGAAACAAGTTCAACACTACTAAGGTCCTCCAAAATATCCCTGGATAGACGAACAGGTATCTTCAATGCCTTACTGATGACTTCCGCGCTTATTGGTTTCTCTCCAATCGCAAAATTCCTGATTATCATATGCAATATCATTAAGACAAGTGCACGCTTTTGGAAATGGCTTATATTAAGAGCTTCAGATTCAAATTCATACCTTGAAACATTCTGGTTTGCGAAGGATAGTTCGGCTCCCAGAAGAATTATCAGCCAGCTGGTCTGGAGGAAAATGATGAACAACGGTATTGCAGCAAGGCCTCCGTATATTGCGTTTAACTTGGTTATTCCAAACTGGAGGTCAAGGTAAAGCCATTGCAATATTTTCAGGACAGTCCCGGCAATTATGCCTGATACCAGTGCAGGCACGAATTTAACCTTGGCATTTGGCATTACTATGAATAACAGTGTCAGGACTATCCATATAAGAAGATAAGGAACAAACTTTAAGAGAAAGCTGATTATAGGCTTAAGAAACTCCAGGATTGATGCTTTTTCCATGAAGTCAATCATTACTTTACTGTTCACATATACCGTTATACTGCTTGATATAACCAGAAATATGGGAGCAATTATCATGATGGTCATATAGTCGGTAAACTTACGATACCATGGCCTTGATGTTGAAATTTGCCAGACGTGATTGAAGGAGGTTTCGATCTGACCGAGCAATGATATCACAGACCAGAAGAGTATTATAATACTAACCCCTGCAATATAGCCTCCTTCTGTAGCCTCGACTGTGTTTTTTGCCTTTTCAAGCAATGGCTTCAAAACATCACTATATGATATAAATTCTTTTGATCTTGTGATCATGGATTCAAGGTTCTCGTCAAGACCGAAACCTTTGGCGATAGCCAGCAATATGGCAACGACAGGAATGATTGAGAGAAGAGTGTACAGGGTAAGAGCAGATGCACGAAGCTGGATTTTATTATTTAAAAATCCTCGTACTGCAAGGACAATTATCCGCAATTGTTTGATCAGGAAGCTTTTTCTCTTTGATAATTCTGAGAGTGGTGTATGCCAGATTGCATCGTTCCACTTTTTTATCTGATTGAAGCCCCATGATACAGGATTTCCCATACCGGTAGTTTTTGTTAATATTCTATGAAAAGCCACGACGCTCTCTGGTTCAAATATACGAAAACCTGTAACAAAAAAATTACTATTTTCACTTCATAAAATCAGATGGATGAAAGTAGATATCCTTGAATTTATTGAAGGCGCGAAATTAGCTAAAGGAGTTACAGTCATTATCGATGTCTTCAGAGCATTTTCAACAGCCTGCTATGCTTTTGATTCGGGCGCGGTCAGACTTATTGCTACAGCAGAGGTTGACAGGGCCTTTAATTTGAAAAAGAGCTATCATAATTCAGTTCTGTTAGGTGAAAGAGATGAGAAAAAAATTAAAGGCTTTGATTTTGGAAACAGTCCGACAGAAATTATTAAAACCAATCTGCAGGGAAAAACGGCAATACTGACCACAACTGCCTGTACGAACGGGCTCTTAAATGCAAATAATGCCAGCAGTTTAATTACTGGAAGCTTTGTAAATGCCGGAGCAATAATCAAATACATTAAAATTATTAATCCACCGGTTGTATCACTTGTTGCAATGGGATACCGTGCAACAATCTCAGCTGAAGAAGATCTTTTATGTGCTAAAATGATAGAATCAGACCTTACCGGTAAAAGAGGAGACTTTAAAAAAAGCATCAGCGACCTGAGGCTTGGTTCCGGCAAAAGGTTTTTCGAACCTGAAAACCTCGATTACTCACCTCCTACTGATTTCTTCCTGTGTACAATGATTGACCGTTTCGACTTTATCCTGAAAGGTGAAAAGCGACTGGATGACAATATTGATCTGGTAAAAATTGACTTGTGATATCTTAAAATATAATAGACATCATTTAGTCTGCGAATACACTAGATACTTAATATTTTATCGGCATTCGCAGATATTATATGATTAGCTATCAATATTCTAGAATTTAAAGAGAGGCAATAACTTTCTTCTCTGTTGTATTTCGCGGAAGGTGATGAACATTGAAATTTTATATAGGTCAAAAAGCCACAGATGAGGATCAGATGAATCTATTCTTATCTCCATCTTTTCGCGGAACCGGATATAGAACCAGACAAAAATAAGTCTCAGCCTGAAAATCCTGATCCATTTATAAATACGAAGCATTTTGACAGACGAAGTGAATGTCTTTTTATCAGTGACACTATTATAAAGTTTGCTGAGATTTTCCAGACCGAGTTTTGTTTTATTCAGAAAATCACGGTTCGTTTCAAGTCCTTCATGTACCAGACCATTATCAATATGAAGTATTTTAATACCTGCTTTATTAAGCTGGTAGCTGAGCAATGTATCTTCATGTCCGTATTGCTTAATCTCCTCATTGAACCTTAGCTTTTCGAATATTGTCCTGTCAATGAGGAAGTTAAATGTCGAAAAGGATGAATAGGGATGCTTATTCCTGTCAGAAGCTTTGACCTGTTCTCTGTTTCTTCCGTTCTTCCATCTCAGCATTTTATCAGGGTCTGAGGGTGGAGATTCATGATATAAAACACCGCCGCAAATTACTCTTGATGAACCCATTGCATAGATCCATTTATTTATATATGCCTCAGCTGTTCCGGGAATCATGGCGTCTGAATCGATAAAAAGGAGAAAATCGCCTTTAGCTTCAAGAGCAAGCTTATTTCTGATTGCTGCCCTGCCGATATTTTTTTCTGAAACAATGACTCTTACCCCCTCACCTTCCAGTAATTTATATCGTGCCCTGTTTTCAGGACTTGATCCATCGTCACCGATGCGAATTTCAATAAATTCCGGAATATTCCTAATGCAACCCTTCATGCTTTGCACGAGAGCAACAATGTCATAATCACAGACAGGGATAAGCAATGAAATTGTCATCTGATCTACCCGGGAATTAACATATCAAAAATACAATATATTTCTTAATATAGTACCAATCGAACTTTGGCAAAGAAATTGCAATGACTAAATTTGTCACAAACTTATATACAAGTTTCTTGATGAAAAAAAGTATTCTTGGATTCTTTCTTATTCTGTTTTCATTTTCGGCAGTTTGCCAGGTAAAAAGCGGCTATGATATTTCTCTGACAATCTCAGGTCTTAAGGATTCATCTATTTTTCTGGCTTATCATTATGGCGATAAACAGTATTTAAGAGATTCAGTTGTACTTGATAATAAAGGACATGGGGTTTTTAAAGGTACTGAAAATCTTCCCCAGGGTATTTATATGATTGTGCTTCCGGGGGAAAAATATTTTGAGATATTAATTTCAGACGATCAGCAATTTATTATAACATGTTCATACAATGATTTTTTCAACACTATTAAATTCATTGGATCGGATGAGAATTCATATTTCAATCAGTATCAGAAAAAGTGGGGTTCGATGCAGCAAAAGGCGACTGATATTGCCAGAAGAATTCAAATTAACAGGCAAAATAGTGATTCTCTGAAAATACTTACAGAAAAGCAGAAGCTCCAGGAACAAAATATGAAAGTATATCTGAATGAAGTTATTAGTGAAAATGATCATAATCTGCTTTCAGTTCTTGTAAAATCGATGCTTCCTATTACCGTCCCTGAATTTACAGTACCTGCAGGCACACATAATCCGGATTCTGTCAAATGGGTGATGAAATACAATTATAATAAGGACCACTTTTTTGATAATATCGATTTTACTGATGAAAGGTTATTGCGGACTCCTCTTCTTTATGCACGGCTCGAGGCGTTTTTCACAAATGTAGTCCTTCAATCGGCTGATTCCATTAATAAAGAGATTGACAAGGTGATTCAAAAATGCGAAGGTCATTATAAGATGTTTCAGTTTGTTTCAGTTTTCCTCTTCAATCATTTCCGTGAAAGTGAGATAATGGGTCATGACGCAGTAATTGTGAAGCTTGCTGATGACATATATCTGTCAGGTAAGGCTGACTGGGTTTCCAAAGAGTTTAAGGATGATCTGCGCAAGCAGGTTGAACTGCTCAGGCATAACCTGATCGGAATGAAGGCAGAGAACCTTGTTATGGATTCGTATAAAGGGATATTTGTTTCTCTTTATGATATCGAAAAGCCATTCACCATTCTCTATTTCTGGGAGCCCAATTGTGGCCACTGCCAGGAAGCAACTCCCAAGCTCAAAGCTTATTATGACAAGGCTAAAGATAATGGAATTGAAGTATTTGCAGTATGCACAACTTCTAATAAACCGGCCTGGACCAAATATATTGCAGATAATGGATTAACGTGGATCAACGGATGGGATCCTGAAAGAAGCACACATTTTGATTATTTCTATAATGTCCAATCGACCCCAATGACTTATATTCTTGACAGGAATAAAAAAATCATTGCTAAAAAGATTTCAGTTGAGGATATTCCTTCGTTTATTGAAAATTACAGGAAATACTTCAAATAATATCATTGTTCCTGTTTCCAAGATAATCTATCAGGCTGTAGATAGATTCAAAACTGATTGTACATCTTTCTGTTTTAAGAACCCATTCTTTTTTATCTCCGGAAGCAATCTGAATGCATGGTGTAATGTCAGATTCTGACGGCAAATAACCTGCACGTTTAACAGCTTTTTCAGTCCAGTGACGAATCATTCCTTCACCTTTTATATTTATATTTCCACGACATTCCTTCCGGAAAACGAAACTGCCATCTTCTGCATTAAATCCTATAATATCTGAATCAAACAGATTATTAAATGAACCGCTGAGAATAAGATCTTCAGGGGCACCTTCCACTATGTGATTTTCCAGGATCAGCCAGATTTTATCAGCCTGGTTTATGGCAATATTAAAGTCGTGTGTTGTAAAAACAATAGTCTTTCCGCCTCTTGTAAGGTCTTGCAAAAGACTGACAATCTCATATTTGCTCTTTACGTCAAGAAAAGCTGTCGGCTCATCCATGATCATTATTTGCGTATCCTGCGCTAACACCCTGGCTATCATAGCTCGCTGGCGCTCGCCATCGGAAAGTTCAGAAACGTATTTGTCGGAAAGATCTGCTATACCTGTTTTATTAATTGCCTCAGTAATTATGTCATGACTATTCTGATCAATCCTGCCTGTCCAGTTTGTATGAGGGAAGCGGCCAAGTGAGACCAGATCGTACACCTTCATATTACTTACTCTTACGATCTCAGTTGAAATATATCCGATTTGCTGTGCAAGCTCAAGTCGTGGAATTTCAGAAAGATCTTTACCATTAATAATTATATTACCTCCAAATGAAGGCTGTAAACCAATTATAGTCCTCAGCAGAGTGCTTTTCCCGATTCCGTTCTTTCCTATAACCGCAACAAGCTCACTTTTACAGGCTCTTGCTGAAAGAGGAGGCAATAGTATTTTAGGTTTCTTTCCGGCTGAGTATCCGATCTCAAGTGCAGCGATAGATAATATTTCAACTTTTTTGTTGTCCATCAGAATAATTCTGAATTTCGTTTATTTCTCAAAATAACCCAGATGACTACAGGGATTCCTATCAATGATGTTACTGAGTTTATAGGAAGTACATTTTCTGATCCTGGCAGCTGGGAGATAATATCGCTTACCAGCATTATAATTCCTCCAACGAAGATTGACCCTGGAACCAGAATAAGGTGATTGGATGTTTTAAAAATATTCCTCGCTATATGCGGAACCGCGATTCCGATAAAACCAATTGGACCACAGAATGCAGTCACACTTCCGGCTAGAATGCTGGTACAGGCAAATATTAAAATCCTTGAGAGCTTTATGTTAAGCCCGATACTGGCAGCATAATTTTCTCCAAGAAGTAAGGCGTTCAGCATTTTAACAGAAACAATACATAACAGAATGCCTGCAGAAACGGAATAAATAAGAATTTTCAATTGTCCGGCTGTAAGGTTTCCAAGACTGCCCAGTGTCCAGATTACATAAGCTTTCAGCATAGTTTCATTACTGAAATACTGCAAAATGCTGACAATTGCCGATATCCCGCTGGCAAGCATAATCCCGAGAATAAGAATGGTCATTATATTTCTTATCCTTGATGAAATAAACATGATCAGCAACATCACTGCCCCTGCTCCTACCCAGGCTGAAGCCACAAGCACCCAGTTGCCAATGTTTTGCAGGTTTCCGGAAATAAACCCTGCCGGAACACCAAGAATAACTATTGCAACTCCCAGACTTGCCCCGGAACTAACTCCCAGAACATCGGGGCCTGCCATTGGATTCCTGAATACCGTCTGCATTTGTAAACCACTCAATGACAGAGCAATACCAACTACCAAAGCTGTAATTGCCTTTGGAAGCCTGAATTTCATAATGATAGTCTGAACTTCAGAACCTGAATTATTAAACAGTGCTTTTAATACCTCCCCTGATTTAAGATTAACCGATCCGAGAAATATATCCATAATGAAAACGATAATCAGAAGGATGATTAAAAGGATAAAAAACAGTTTCGTTTGTTTAGTAAACTTTGCAGAATTAATATCAGATATTTGAGCCTCAGTTTTCAATCCTGGTCAGTTATTCAATTTTTCTGTAATAGAATAATTCATAATTTTCAAAAAGCCCGGGATGCAATATCGATGCAATATCCTTAAGTATAATATCAGGATGAATGGTACCGCTTTCCCAGTAATCGTTGCCCCCTTTTGATGTGATTCTTTTATTGTTATTGTACAAATTATTGTTTTTAAAACAGGGTATCATCTCAAGTCTGGGATCGAAAAGGATAATTTCTTTTTTTGAATTTACATTACCTATGTTAAGCCAGTATTCAGCGTTAAGTGACTTCAGATACACGTTTTCCAGGCTATAAGGAGTTGAAACTGAAGATTCTGTGTCCTGCCAGAGATAATTTCCTCCCGCATCATTAATAAGTTTACAGATATAAGAATTTCGGGGAGAAATAAACCAGCTATCCTTGAAGGGAAGGCCAAGCATAACTTCAGGTCTGCTGTTAATATTACTGCTTATGCAGGTTTTAATCTGATTATATGATTCTTCAATAGATTTATAAATACTGTCAGCCATTTTCTCTTTACAGAAGAGTGCCCCGAAAAGCTTTATCCATTCGGCTTTTCCGAGAGGATCTGTTTCAAGGTAATCGGCATTAAGCATGACTTTTATTCCCAGTTCCTTTAACTTACCTTCGTAACCAGCTGATTCACTGCCAATTCCATACATCATTATCAGATCCGGAGCTAACTTAATTATCAGTTCATTATTCAGCCCGGAGTCATATCCGATATCGCTTATTAATCCTTTTGCAGCTCTTTCAGAAAGATATTCATCATAAATAAAACCCGGTCCAGATACACCGGTTATTGCATCTGCCTCACCTAAAGCAGCTATCATTGCAAGGTGAGTGGATGATGTGCAGATTATTTTCCTTATTGGTACAAAAATAATCCTGGATGGATCAATTTTCAGTGATAATGAATTCTTATTCCCTGTCAGGTAATATTCTTTTTTAATTCCATTAGCTCCCTGCCAGGGATCAATAATATTCAATATGGTGCAGCTGTCAGTTTTTCGGAGGGTGAATCGTTCTGCTTTTGTAATAATAGCATCTTTAAGAAGTGGGCTGGTTTCATATTGCTTTTTATGAGTTCCTGAGCAGGAAACAGCCAGCATAACAGGAATAAAAAGGAAAATTGAACTTTGCCTCTTCATTTGCTATTTTTTTATCTGAAACAGAAGTGTAATGTAAAATGACCTGCCCGGTTGCGGATAATAAGCTATTGTCTGGTATGACACATTGAAAATGTTATAAATTCCAAGCTTAAGATCGATGAGATTCTTTTTAACGTTTAGTTTCATTCCGCTTGTAAAACTATTCAATGTGTATCCGTTAAGGAAACCGGAATTATCGGAAGTGGTATAAGTCCGGCTGGTAAAATTGGTTACCCATGTCGAATAAAAGTTTCTGTAATCAATCTGAAGTGAACCGTTTGACTTGTGTTTTGGGATATAAACCAATTGTTTGTTTTCTGACTCTGATGCTCCGGCTGAAACTTCCCTGGCTCTGGTATAAGAGTAACCTGCATTCAGGTTAACAGAAAAATTACCCGTATGATATTTCAGTGAAACTGATGATTCAAATCCTGAGGAGTTGACACTTCCTATATTGCCTGCTATCCACTGGAACGATGTATCCGGATACCATTGTATCATATTTCTGATATAATTGTTGAAATAGTTCAGCTCAGAACTGATTGTTAGTGAAGGGGAGATCTGATTTTCAAGCTTATATCCGGCTTCAAACGAATATGCGTATTCGTTTTTAAGGTCAGCTTTTCCTCCGGGATTCCAAAACCGGTCATTAAGGGAGGGTATTTTCGAATTTCTCGACAGGTTTAATTTGATATAATGCTCTTCTCCCCTTATTGTCCTGATCTCAAAACCTGCTGAAAAATCCGGCAGTAGCAATGATTTGTCATCGAGGGTCTCCCTGACAAGGATCGCCGCACCAAACCATTTGCCCTTTTTCCTTTCTGACGAAAGCGTCAGTGATGCATTGTTATGGTTGACATTATTATTATAATTGTTTGAATTAACAATATTGAGTTCATCATTGAGGACAATTTTAAGGCGTGTGGATTCTCCTATTGGCACTGTCATTCCTCCCTTCAGGACAAGCGTGTTAACTTTATTTTTGGAACCAATTGTATCAAACTGGTTTTTATAGTGCATATTCGTGAGCATCCATGCAGCTGCGGTGAAGTATTCCTTCTTTCCCTTTACAGCATCATAGCTTATAAGGCTTCGCAGCGATTCGTCAGATTGTTTCTCACCCCAGTATCCGTAAAGAATTGATCCAGGCAGATTGCGTAAAGATGACTGGTACCAGAATCTTGCCGCAAGTACGTTTCCGGATTTTCTGAAATAGAGTTCCTGCATGAAACTCTTCTGGTGCATCTGATTATGTTCTCTTTTCTTCCACTGAGACTCAGTCCCGGCTACTGTGTCCAGATAGCTGAAATCGTACCTGGCTGAATTCAGATAAGCTTTTGTAACAGACTGGAAGTGATCAGTTCCGGTACTTATTTTCACTAATCCTGTATACCTGCCGAAACTTCCTGTGCCCGGAGCGATATCAACAATGGTCTCTTTTTTAAATGATGGTTCATTGCCGAGGTTTATAATTCCTCCAATGGCACCGCTGCCAAGATCCATCGAAGCGCCTCCGAAGCTGATCATTACATTATCTGCCATTCCTGCCGGTATCAGCGAAAAATCAGTCTGTCCAAGCATCGGATCGTTAATATTGATGCCGTTCCATGTAACCTGCGTATGGCCTGCGGAGGTTCCCCTGAAAGATGATGTTGCGGTTAATCCTGCTCCATATTCTTTTATAAAAAGCGGAGTGGCATCCCTCAGAACATCGTTGAGAAAGAAGTGAGAATATCCCTCCAGACGGCTTGAATCTATATAGTAAAACTTGAAACCAGGCTGCTCTGAACTGATCTGTTTCCTGGTGATTATAACTTCCTGGATCTTTAGGGTATCATTCTGAATCGACAACTGGCCTTTCAGTGGAAATGGTGCGAAGGAGACTGCAATGAGCATAAGTGCGCCAGAAACAGGTCTTTTATTTTTCATCATACTCAATTTCAGCATATTATATCAATAATCCGGGTTCTAGCCCATTATTCGAGGTTTGCAGGAAATTAAGTATGGAATCGATTATTGATCCGGCGCTTTTTTTCCCGAAAGCTGTTAATATGGGTTTGTATGGCAGGTCTTCTGACTTGTCCCGGTTTTATGAAGCCTTCCCATCCCGAGTACTCGGGACAGTGGCAGGTTATCACAAAACCATCATCGTTAGAACGATCGGGCGTCACAGCAGCGGGTACTGTCGCGGATTCTGACCGCATTCCCTCTTCATTGCATTGATTTCATTTCAATGCAATACCATAACTTAACAAAGATAAACTAATTCGTGTATGATACTCAATTGATAAACAAGATTTATATTAACAGGTGTTGATAAGTTGGTGCTTGGTGCTTGATGCTTGGTGCTTGGTATTTGTTGCTAGTTGTTAGTTAAATATTTCAGGATTTGCTCTCCGATTCCGATTCTGTAGCCATCGGATCTGAAAAGGATTTCTCCTTTATTATTTACAAGAAGAACAAGCGGAAAGCTTACCTGATTCAATGAAATGCCCATTGATAAATTTTTAAGGATTTTCAGATTATTATCGTTTGATAATATTGAGTTCGACGGAAAGTTCTTTCTTTCGCCGGGTGTCACGATAGTATTGTATTCTTTAATATCTGTGGACAGGAAAACAAAATATCCCGGCCAGGAATTAAATTCATTTATTAAAAGGGGCAGATCATTGAGAACATGTTTTGTAGGCTCTTTTTCAGGTTCAATCCAAAACAGGACAGCCCCTTTGCCGGCAATTCCGGTCGATTTTTCCTTATCACCTGTAATCTTGAAAATTACATTTTCCAGATCTATCTTTCCAAGAATCTCCGGTGGTTGTTTATCATTTCTAAGTTTTATTTCAATCACTTTGTGTTCACCCTCTGCAAGGTCATAGAAAGAAAGACTTGATAATATCTTACTGTCGTTAAGCCTATTACCGGTCACAAGCATATAGTGTCCGGGTGTAAGCTGCAATTCATCCTTAAAATCAGTTACACGTTTATTTTCATCATATTCAAGGGTGATATAACGGCCATTTTCAAATCGTGCAAGTGTAAAATGTTTATAATATTCCGGAACAGGGTTATTATCAGGTGAGGTAAGCTTTATAAATCCTTTTTGCAGTGAAGGTTTTTTCTGATCAGTAAAATAAACATCATGCCATTCGGAATTGAAAAAGTACTGAGGCACATTGCTACCCGGCTCGAACCTTGATGGTATGCCTAAAGTTCTGCATATAGCAACAAAATAAATTGCTCTTGACTTTGTATCGGCTAATTTTAGTTCGTTGACTCCAACCGGTGTAATTGGAGTTTTATAATAATTTTCATCATCAGCTATTTTAATAATTTCATTTATATAATTAACTACTACATCAGGATCTCTCATCGCATTTCTTTGAAGATCAGCAGGAAGCACTTTTTGAAGATAACCCCTCCATGAAGTAAACATTTCATTTGCCACTCTGGGATTAAGCACATATTGAGTAACAAATGAATCTCCTTCTCTAAGAAACCTGATCTCAGGCATCCTGCAATGTAGCAGGTGATCTGACAATACTTCACTTTTTGTATCTCTAAGATCCTTATCAGCGACTGCTTTCAGGAGCGAAACAG
>JBGOXH010000089.1:0-10207 GCA_041479075.1 Bacteroidia bacterium
GATACAATCCTTTACAGGTACGACAATACTTTATTCGGAGCTGAATCATTCGACAGCCGGATGGAAATTTTCCAGTCGACAAGCGGCTATTTTTTAAAATAGATAATGACAACTAAATTAGAAAACATCAGCACACCTTTTACAAAGGATAACATTGGGAAAATGGGATTCTTTGCCATGGCTGTAACCCTTTTCCTGATGTCTTTTCCCCGATCCTGGTCACTCTATTCACTTGGAGTATTCCTCACGGCAGGATTATTCCTCTGGCTGCTTGATTTTAAAAATACCCGGCGTGAATTATATTCTTTCTGGCCGGTCGTTGCAGCTCCGCTATTATATTTTCTTATTAACCTGCTAAGCGCATTGATACAAAATGGCGGTTATAATCTTCTGGGCCACAGAATGATGTTCTTTCTTATTCCTGTTTTTGGATTTTCCGTATTCATCAATGGCTATTTCAGGTCCAGGCTGCCAGACTTGCTTCGGATATTTGTCCTCGGAATAATTTGTATTTCAGTTTTCCTTCTTTTGCGATCGTTGGTTGTGACGATAGGCAGACTTTCAGATGGACTTTCATTGCATGATCTTATTAAAGGCGAAGGCTCAAAATTCATTTCTTTAGGGTTTTCGGTTATTGAGCATCCGACATATTTCTCAATGAAGATCAACTTTGCCATTCTGCTTTTGGTTTTTTATTCTGAGGATTGGGGAATCAGATGGTACATTATGCTTCCAGTCTACTTGCTTTTATCCATTACGCTTTTTCTTGCAGCCTCAAAAGCAGGCATTGTAGCATGGATTGCCGTCTCCATCGTTTTAATAATTAAAGCAGGAAAGAAGAATTCATTCAGGCCAGTTGCATATATCCTTATGATATTGATCTTAATATCAATGACGGTAATGGCAGCAAAAAGGCTTGAGAGAGTAAGCTATTTCTTCAGAGTTATAAGGCTTAGTCTTACTACTGAAGATCATTTTATGGATCTTGACCAGAGGGCTCGTGAATGGTACACTGCCGCGAATATGATTAAGGAAAAACCTTTGTCAGGTTATGGGCTTGCAAAAATTGAAGAAAAAATGGTGGAGAAATACAGGGAATACGGTTTTGAGGAAGAAGCTCAAAAAAAACTGAATGCACATAACCAATTTTTGGAAGCTCAGGTGACATTTGGAATTGCTGGCACAATATCACTCCTTCTGATGCTGGCAGTGCCGCTTATATACAGAAAAAGATCTGCATATAAACATTTCATGGGTCCTTTTATTTCTCTTGTAATATTTTATCTTCTTTTCGAATCAATGTTCGACAGGCAGTGGGGTATAATGTTTTTCCTGATATTTTATTGCCTTTTTCTGCTTTCTGCATCCGTTCGAAAGTCTGAAATAGTCATTTAGTAACCTGGAAAGGGCCATTGATCAAATTATCTTTGGGAAAAATAAACTTTTTTTTAACTTCACTGCACTTCTCACCTCAAGATAAGGTTTAAGAACCAGTTTAGATGAATCTCAATTCAGAATTTTTAACCATTATTTCTTATCCTTGGGTAAAGCTGGCTTGTGGACTGATATTTTCATTTCTGGTGACCTTTTTTGGAATTCCTTCTATTGTTAAAATATCAACCATCAAGGGATTATATGATATGCCGGGTGCAAGGACATCTCATGATATTCCTACACCACGTCTGGGCGGCGCAATGATATTTGCCGGAGTCATCTTATCGTCAGTTTTGCTTGCAGTAAATGAATCGTTAGTCCAGATTTATTCTGTCATCGGAGGATTAATTGTATTGTTTTTTATCGGTATTAAAGATGATATAATATCTCTTGTACCGCTAAAAAAAGCTGCCGGACAGCTTATTGCGGCATTAATCCTGGTGATAATCGGAGATGTGAGGCTGAAATTATGTGATACCTGGTTTGCATCTGAAAGTGTAGCGTATATTGGTGATTTTCTGATATCTCTATTCGTGATCATGACCCTTATAAACAGCATTAACCTTATTGATGGAATTGACGGGCTTGCTTCCGGAATAGGAATTATCGGATCCTTATCATTCGGAATATGGTTTATTATTTCAGGCCATATTTCTAATGCTGTGCTATGCCTGTCACTGACAGGTTCACTTATTGCTTTTTTCTGGTATAATGTATTCAGCAAAAAGGACAAAATTTTTCTTGGTGATACCGGCTCAATGATAATTGGCTTTTTACTAGCATTTTTTGTAATTAGTTTCCTTGATCTGAATTCAGATACACAGCCAGGTTATCTTTCAGCAGCTCCCGTAATTGCCCTTTCTATATTGTTTGTTCCGATTTTTGATACAATAAGGATATGTGTCGTCCGTATTTCTCAGGGAAAATCAATTTTCAGAGGTGATAATAATCATATTCACCATACCGTATTGAGAATATCAGGTTCACACATAAAGGCAGCAATGTGGATCGTCTCGATAAACATTTTGCTTATAACCTTAATAGTACTACTTAGTAAGCTTGGAAACCTGTTGCTTCTTCTTTTATTAGTCTTTGTTTCAGCTTGTATATCATTTAGCCTTTATTTTTACCTTAAACGACACCCAAAACAAGAAATTAATAACCACAATTGACCTTACCTTCTTTCAAAATAAAAAGGCGTCCTTACATAGACGCCTTTTTTATTTAGTATTTTTCAAAAGCTTTTCTGATTTTTTTCCGGTTAGTCCGTAAAATAAGGAAAATAACGGTTAGCAGAAAAATTAATGGGATTATAATAAGACCATAATGAACAAGACCATTGTCTCGTTTTGCAGGAATTGCAAAATCACTCAGGACAGTCACTATATCTTTATAGAGAGTCCTTTCAGCATCAAGGGCCTGCTTCCTGCTGTAAAGGTCATAAATATCGGTATAAACAAGCTGTGTTTTTTGTTCCTGCAGGAAAACAATCTGTCCGCCTGTCTTGGGCTGGAGGTTTTTTGTTTCTTCAAAGTATTTAATCTTCTGGAGACTGTCAAGCTGAATGATGTCATAGTCCAGTCTTGAAACCATTTCCTGATTTTGCATAAGTCTTACTCTGTTCCTGCGCTGGAAGAGAGAATCTTTGTTGATAAATGAAATAAGCCCGTTCCTGATTGAGGGAAGTTCCTGTGGAGACTTAACCTTTACAAGAATATCGAATCTGTCATCCATCCTTACATTATTTGTATCATAAATATCATGGTTGTCCAGATAATCAACCATATCAGGGATTTTGTCATGATTTTTATCGATAATCCAGTGACTGCTGATGTCTCCAATTTTTTTTACAGATACAGGGTCAAGTGAAAGTGCTTCAGCAAGCGCCGGACGATTTTCTTCCCGGCAATATGTGTGAAGCCGGTTTATATATGAAATCATGTCTGCTGCATCAATCGCATTGGTTTTTAAAACTATATCTGAAGAATAAACAGGTCCTGAGGTGACTTTAACAAGATAAGTGAGGACTATACCCACAATGATACTCAGGACCAGGGGGATCCATCTTCTGATCATAAATACTATGGAGATCATAATGAATCTACCCAATGCACTGAACATTTTACCAATAGCACTGATCATCTTCAGGAACAGTCCCAGCAAGTCAATCTCACCGGCACTCTGGTTAGTGTTGGATACTTCAGACATTTTGGAATTTTTAACAGGTTCGCATATCAAATATACCAATAATTCAGTTGCTGCCAACAGGCATTATCTAAATTCAAAGTACTTTGAACACTATTCGTGCAAGATCAAGCATTAGAGGTTTATAATCATTTATGAATTCTCCTGACACTCTGTTTCCGATTACCACACAAATTGTCAGTGCTTTATGTCCTAGCAATGCCGATAATCCATAAATTGCCGAACTTTCCATCTCATAATTACTGATAGTTCTTCCTCTGAAAGAAAACTCGGAAAGCTTCTTATTTATCTCACTGTCAAACGTTTCAAGCCGGAGCTTTCTTCCCTGAGGTCCATAAAATCCTGGTGCAGAAATAGTTATCCCTTTAATAAATTTTTCATTCTGAAACAGCTCAATAAGCTCCTTATCTGCATTTACAGCATAAGGATAGGAGAGGGTGTCGGGCCACTCAAGATATTGAACCAGAACATCCGAAAGAGTCGTATCAAGAATCCATTCGTAACCTTCATAAAAATGAATAAGACCATCGAATCCTATTGCAGTTTCAGTCAGTAAACATGCACCTGCAGGAACATCCTCCCTCAATCCCCCTGAAGTGCCAAGCCTGATAAAAGTAAGAGAAACAGGATCTTCTTTAGGAATTCCTGTTTTAAGATCAATGTTTGCAAGTGCATCAAGCTCATTGATGACAATATCGATGTTATCGGTGCCTATGCCCGATGAGATAATGGTAAGCTCGTTTCCCTCAAAAGAGCCGGTCACTGTCCTGAATTCCCTGTTCTCTTTCCGGACTCTGATACTCTCTAATAAAGTGGCAAGCATATCAACCCGACCGGGATCCCCGACAATAATGATTTTGTCAGAAATATCACCCGGGAACAGATTCAGGTGAAAGATGCTTCCGTCACTGTTGGTTATCAGTTCGGTTTTCTTCTCCATAATAAAAAAATGAGGAACAAATTTAAGAATTTCCTTAAATGAACTACTTATAGTATTCCATTATTCTCCCGGAAATCAGAAGAAGAGATATCTCTGCAAGTTTAGTCTGAAACTGCACTGAGAGTAGGCTTTCCCTGGCGTCAAGCAGGCTCTTCTGGACCTCGCGGAGATCAATTCCTGAAAGCTCTCCCAGCTTATATCTTTCCATAGCTATAGAAAGGTTCTCAGTTGCTGTCTGAAGATTTTGCTGTTCAAGGGTTGTGAGTCTCAGATAATTGCTGTATGCGCTGTAAATTGTAATCAGATCTGCCCGCACGCCCTGTTCAATTTCACGGTATTGCAGCTCTTTGTTCTGAACTTCTATTGATGAATTACGGATACTTCTATGCTGGGTCAGACCATCGAAAATATTAAATCTAAATGTCAATCCATAATTCAAACCATTTGTCAACTGATTCTTATTTGAACTATTAGAAGATGTGCCGAAGAGACCGTAATAGCCGGCAGATGCAATTAGATAAGGATAAGACCTGGATATAACCAGCTTATGATCATATTCTGAAACAGTCATATTTTTAGATGCGATTTGAATGCTGGTGTTTTTATTCAGAGTTTCTTCCAGAAGATTCTCATAAAGCAGACTATTATCGACCACAATTGCTGTATCCTTTGAGATCCACTGGCCACTAAGATCATCCACAGCCATTAGCTCATTGAGCCTTACCTGAGCTGAACGCACCACTTCATACTGCTGAGAAAGTCTTGAACTGTCTGAGTTTAAATACACTCTCGATTGCAGAACCTGCAGCTTGGAGCTGGATCCAAGCAGATAACGATCTTCATCAATTCTTAAACGTTCTTTTGACAGGGTGACAGCATATTTAATATTGTTTAAAAGCTGCACCTGCTGAATATAGTTGTAATAACCTGATATAATATCTGCGATAAGATTTTCAATCTCCATTTGCGTATTCAGGGTCCCTAATTCCTTCAACTCACCTAGTTTCTTATAAGTGTTAAAAACATAAAAACCATTAAAGATTGTCCAATCCATTGTCAATGAACCTGAGCTTGAAGTATTAAATATATTGCGTGTATCGGTATGAGTGGTATCAAAAATATTATTATGTATATCATACAGTGTTCCACTGTGTCCGCGGCTCAAGCTTAATGATGGTAAGAAGCCTGCATTGCCTATAGTATAGTTATTTTTAGCAATCACTTCACTGTTTTTGGTGACCAGAAGTGAAAAATTCTTTTCAAGGCCGGTCTTTATACAATCAGTCAATTCATATACTTTTTGGGCATATGATGAACTGAATAAAGCCAAGCTAAGAAGACTAAGGGACAGTAACTTTGTTTTCATCAGCACTTATTTTTGTTTCGCTTGAAATAAAAGAATACATGGCTGGTACCACAAAAAGCGTCAGCAGTGTCGCAAACAGCATACCTCCAACTACTGCAATACCCATTGCTATCCTGCTCGCGGCGCCTTCACCAAGACCCAAGGCAAGTGGTGATATGCCAAGGATAGTTGCAAGACTCGTCATAAGGATCGGCCTGAAACGAGCAGCTGCAGCATATTTTATCGCTTCCATTTTGTTCATTCCGGCACGCTTCCTCTGGTTTGCAAATTCAACGATGAGAATTCCGTTCTTCGATACCAGGCCGATGAGCATTATTATTCCGATTTCACTGAAAATATTCATAGTTACATTGAAGTACCACATAAATATCAATGCACCGGTAACAGCCAGTGGCACTGTCATCATTACAACGAAAGGTTCTTTGAAGCTTTCAAACTGGGCAGCCAGTACAAGGAATATAAGAATGAGAGCGAGCATAAATGCAAACATCAGGCTTGATGAACTCTCCCTATAATCCTTCGAATCACCTGCCAACGCTGTTCTGAAAGTCTCATCGAGGGTTGACTTTGCAATTTTATCCATCTCATCAAGTCCCTGGCTTATCGTTTTGCCCTTTGCAAGTCCCGCTGATATTGTCGCCGAAACAAACCTGTTGTAACGATAAAGCTGGGGCGGTGCAGTCTCTTCAGATAATGTTACCAGATTATCCAGCTGAATCATTTGTCCATAGCTGTTTCGGACATATAATGATTTTAGATCCAAAGGTTTATTGCGATCACTTCTTGCAAGGTCACCAAGGATCTGGTATTGCTTGCCGTTCATGAAAAAGTATCCAAACCTCTGGCCGCTGAGAGCCAGCTGCAATGTCTGTCCTATATTCTGAGTCGATACGCCAAGGATGCTGGCTTTTGCCCTGTCAATATGAATCCTTAATTCGGGCTTTGTAAATTTAAGGTTGACATCTGCCATCTGAAAAGTAGGGTTTTCCATAACCTTTGCCATGAAGGCAGGAAGAATTTTTCGCAGCTTTTCAATGTTTGTTGCCTGTAGAACATATTGAACCGGCAATCCTGCACGTCTTCCACCAAAAGTTGATTGCTGCATTACCATAGCTCTTGCCTTGGTTTTCTTGCGGAATACGTTTCCAAGCTGATCAGCTATTTCCTGCTGAGTGCGTTTCCTGTCCTTGGGATCAACAAGCATTATCCTGATGTTTCCCATGCTACCACCTCTTATCATGGAGATTACTCCACTCCGTTCAGGCACAAGCTTTTCGACAGATTTATACAGATCGTCAATATAACTTAGAACAAACTCATATGTTGATCCTTCAGGAGCAGTTGTGTTTACATTGATCGCTGATCTATCTTCAAGTGGTGCCATTTCTGCCGGAATGGATTTCCAGAGAAGGAAAATCAGACCTAATGCAGCAATGAGTATAATAAAAGTAACACGCCTGTGCTTCAAAAAAGAAGCAAGAGCATTACGATACCAGTTGTTCAGCCAGGTAAAGAATTTCTCCGTTTTCCTGTAAAACCAGCTGTGCCTGGATTCTTTCCTGAGCAATTTTGTCGATACCATTGGCGTAAGCGACAATGCCAGGAAAGCTGAAATACCGACAGCACCTGCCATTACAATTGCAAATTCGCGGAAGAGCCGGCCTGTGATTCCCGAGAGGAAAACAATGGGGAAGAATACAGATATCAGTGTGATTGTGGTCGATATAATTGCGAAATAGATCTCTTTCGACCCTGCGAGGCCTGCTTCTACCGGAGGCAATCCATTTTCAACCTTAACATAAATGTTTTCCATCACCACGATTGCATCATCAACGACAATACCGATTGCCAGAACGATTGCAAGAAGTGTGAGAACATTGATACTGTATCCTGCAATATACATGATAAAGAATGACCCGATAAGCGAAACAGGTATGACAAGTATAGGGACAATTGTAGCCCGCCAGCTTCGCAGGAAGAAGTAAATAATGATAACTACAAGTGTGAAAGCAATATAAATAGTATTCTTTACTTCCTTGATTGATTTGCGGATATATTGAGTGTTGTCATACCCAACCTTTATCTTTATGTCGGAAGCAATATCCTTTTTAATATAATTAAGTCTCTTGTATACTTCATCAACGATCTCTATCTGGTTGGATCCCGGCTGGGGTATGATGGCTGTGCCAACCATGGGAACGCCATCCCTTTTCATAATCCCTCTTATATCTTCAGGTCCGAGCTCAGCCCTGCCAATGTCGCTGAACCTGATTATCTGGTCTCCGGTCTGTTTTATTATCAGGTCATTGAATTCCTTTGGCGTTGACATCAAGCCGAGAGTTCTTATCGTGAGCTGAGTTGTGTTTCCCTCAATACTGCCTGAGGGCAGTTCTACATTCTCACGTGAAATAGCATTTCTTACATCAAGAGGTGTAAGCTGGTACCCTGCAAGTTTGACAGGATCAAGCATGAGCCTCATAGCATACCGTTTCTGGCCAAATATGTTCACGGCGCTTACTCCGGAGATTGTCTGGAGCTGCTCTTTTATTGTCAGCTCAGCTACTTCTGACAGTTCAAGCAGTGATCTTTTATCGCTTTCAATAGTCAGCAGCATGATCGGGCTTGCATCTGCATCGGCTTTTGCAACAACAGGCGGATCACAATCCTGAGGCAGCTGTCTCATTGCCTGCGATACTTTGTCCCTGGTATCATTTGCAGCAGTCTCCATATCGACCGACAGTTCAAATTCTACAGTTATATCGCTTCCTCCCTGCCGGCTGACGCTGGTAAGAGAGCGAATGCCTGGAATACCGTTAATTGACTGCTCAAGAGGTTCGGTTATTTGTGTCTCAATAACATCCGAATTAGCTCCGGGATATGAGGTACTGACATTTATAATTGGCGGATCAACGCTGGGGAATTCCCGTATGCCAAGGAAGGTAACTCCAACTACCCCGAACAGCAGAATAACCAGGGCGAAAACTGTTGCAAGAACCGGTCTGTTTATACTTGTTGACGAAAGACTCATTGAATTCCCCGGTTATTTATTTGTAATTACTGTATCAAGAACTATTGGAAGATTTTGCCTTAGCTGAAGAATACCTGTCGTCAGCAACGTATCACCGAAATTAAGACCGCTTATTATCTGAATCCGTGACTCCGTTCGTAAGCCCGTGGTAACTTTGACAGTCTGAGCTTTTCCCAGCTTGTAAATAAAAACCTTTTCGCCTTCCATTTCAGGTATAAGTGCTTCAGTAGGAATTGACTTGGCGCTGTCGATTTGTGATAACTGAAGAGTGACACTGGTATACCTGCCTGACTTTAGTTCATCATTATTATTTGGGTAAAGTGCACGTAAGGAGATTGCTCTCATATTAATATCAATCTTGGGTTCAATTGTGTATACTGAAGCATCGTACGATTTGCCATCGACTGCAAATTTAATTGGGTACCCTATTTTGATTTCAGATGCATATTTTTCAGGGATTGAAAACTCAATTTTAATCGGATTGTTTTTGATAAGCCTTGCAATTTTTGTTGCAGTGTTAACATAGGCTCCTTCACTCAGATACCTTAATCCAATGACCCCGTCGAAAGGTGCCCGAAGCTCTGTTTCAGAAATGCGTGCTTTCACAAGGTTAATGTCAGCCTTGAGGCCCTGGACATCGGTAACAATCTGGTCGTAACTCTCCTGGCTTATTGCATCTTTGTTAAGTAGACTTCTTTGTCTGAATTCCTTTTCTTGCGCAAGTTTTAGTTCAACCTGAAGCTTTTGAAGCTGAGCCTGGAGCGGTTTATCATTAATTTTTGCCAGAAGATCGCCTTTCTTCACTCTTGTACCTTCCACAAAATTAATTCCGACAAGTTTCCCGGAAGTCTCAAATGAGAGATCAGTCTCTTCATCCGGTCTAATTGTCCCGCTTGAAACTATGGATTCACTCATATGTGTCGGAACGATTATATAACCTGATGCATTAAGCTTCTGCTGAGCCTGTCGCAGAGGAGCCTGAACATTTTTAGGACCGAATTTTGCAATCAGTAATGGTTTGTATTTCGGGTAAAAAACTAATCCTGCAATAAATAGGATCAGAATTACAGTGATTGTTATCTTTAGTTTCTTTTTCATCAAACTACTATTAAAAATTATTCAGTAAATAACTGTACCTTAAAAAGTATTACAAGTAAAGCATTGATTGTATGATAAATATTAAAATATAAATATCGCATTTAAAATGCACAAATTTAGAAAAATAATTAAGGTA
>JBGOXH010000022.1:0-18069 GCA_041479075.1 Bacteroidia bacterium
AACCATTACATAAATCCTCGCTAAATCTTCAAGCCTGCTGGCTCCTCTGTAAGCCTCTTGATTAACCGGCATAAGTTCAACAGCCTTCCTTCCGTCATTTACAGCTTTTTCCTTTTGACCAAGCCCGGCATAAGCAATACCTAATGCACTATATAGTCTTGGATCATCAGGATTATTAAGAATTAAGGAATCAATTGCTACTGTGGATGAATCATAATATCCTTTTGCTTTCTCGTGTATTTCCAACAAACTATATATTCTTGCATAAAGTAAAGACTTCGAGTTAAAATATAAATGGTAATTTACAAAATCATAATTATTTGAAGAGAGATCAGATAGGGCTTTTCTATAATCCTTGTCATAAATATCCAGAAGGATATTAAATTCAATTAATTTTGGATCAGATCTGCATTCTTTGTACTGAAAAGCTTCTGCCATAGTTTCTCTGGCCTGATTAGTATTGCCTTTCCATTTCAGGTACATAAAACTTTTTTGCCAGATGGCTTCAGTTAAAGTCGGATTTAGCAGAAGGGCTTGCTTGTAATATTTCTCTGCTTCTTCATATTCACATAACAAGGATAATGTTTCAGCTAAATTATAGACCATTAAAGAAGAACTTGGTTCAAGCTCAACTGCTCTCATATAATTTTCTTTTGCCAATGTCCACTCCCCCGCTCTGCGATAAATATTACCCTTAGCAAAGAAACATTCAGAATTATTACTTAGATTTTTTTGAGCAATTGAAACTTCCTCCAATGCTTTTGAATAATTCAGGAAACCCCAATAATAATAGAATGCTAATGCTAAATGAGCCTCCGGAATATCTGAATCAATCTTTAGGGCCATATCAATAGCTTCTTTGCTCTTCGCTAACCTATCCTTATCGGGATTATAATCAAACCAATGCAAAGAGGAATAGCACAGAGAAAGTCTCACATAAGCCAGGGTGAAATTCGGATCTGCTTCAATTGACCTTAAATACATATTAGCCGCATTTTCAATATTTTGCTTTTCATAACTTCTGCGATAATAGTCGTTCCCAAGAAGGTAATAATTATATGCATCAAGGTTGTTTGTAAGTTTTTTATCAATCTGAATTAATTCTTCAGGCGATAATATTGTCTTCAATCCAGCTGCAATCTCTTTAGCAATTTCACTCTGAAGGGAAAAAATTTGTTTCATTTCCCTTGTATAATCATTAGACCAAATACTTTTGTTAGTTTTAACATTAATCAAATTAACCCATATTTTAAGATTATTATCTTCCTTGCCAACACTACCTTCAATTAAATAATTGACATTTAACTCTTTCCCAATTGTTTCCGGGATCTTAGTTGTTGTTCTGTATTGTTCGGTTGAAGTTCTGGATCTGACTGTAAATTCATTGACTCTTTGGAGGTTATTTAGTATTTCTTCCATGATACCGTCGCAGAAATATGCCTGTGTCGAATCATTACTCAGGTTCCTGAATGGCATAATTGCGATTGTTTTCTCTAATTCATTCTGATTATTCAGATTATTCTTTCCCCTATCGCCAATATTATTAAATACGATTACAGATATTACAAAAACTACTAATATAAGTCCGGTGAAAAAAAGTATTATCCTCGTCTTTTGTTTCCGGAAGCCTCTTGCAGAATCATGCTGATCTTTACTTTCAATTTTATCTTCTTCTGACTGATTTTTACTAATGATTTTGAGATCTTTAAATCTAATATACCACCTGATAATGACGGCAAGATTATTAAGAACCGGTTTAACCTGTTCCTGATCAAAATCTTTAGGATGAGTACCGAAAATTGACATACTATTTAAACTTAGCATGGAAGAAATAATGTTTGACGGGACCTTTTCTTCACTGTTAAGCTTATCGATGATTCCTTTTAGCGGCTCGGTTTTACGAGACCTGTTTAATTCACTCTCGCACAAGTCAGTAATTATAACCTCAAGACATCTTCTGGAATAGAGCAAGACAACATTTGCATCCTCAGTCTTGATCAATTGCTCCAACTCTTTCAT
The DNA here is from genome assembly GCA_041479075.1 of Bacteroidia bacterium. Classification (GTDB taxonomy): domain Bacteria; phylum Bacteroidota; class Bacteroidia; order Bacteroidales; family VadinHA17; genus LD21. The sequence continues at coordinate 2,020 of JBGOXH010000022.1, forward strand.
TATGCCGGGAAGTTGCTCTTTATTAGAATAATAAAGTTTCTCAAGTTCTTTTATTTCTGCAGCCCAGATTGTCATTCCAAAAACTCTATTCCAATTTTTTCACAATAACTTAAAACTGAATTCGAAATAAAACTTAATTATCTATTATTGTACTAGCCAGATAAATAGATAATTAGTTTTTTTACAAGTTAAAAAATTATTCCGGAAGGAGTTAAATTATATGATATATTCTATTAAGGTATTGTCAATATGATCTTCTGCTTCACAATAATTTTGTTAAATCTGAATTAGAGTTTAATAAATAACTTTTGCTATCAAAATGTTATTTACCTGACTGCAACTTTTAAAGGTCAGGGATACAAAAACAGATACTAATTTCCCTGAAATTCCAGAGCTCCGATGTCGAATCCATTTCCTTGAGGTAAACTCGTCCCAATCATATCTTTTTTAACTACATCCAGATTAAAAAGCTTTTTCAGGTCCAGACCATGATCAATCAAAGGGGATCCTGGTTTAAGAGAAAACCCAGCCAGAGTTTCTTTGTTGATTCTGTCAGGATCGGTTATAGTGAGGGCTTCAGGATTAACAAGATAAGGGTCAGAATACACACCAGCTAAGTAGCCTTTCAGCATCTCATTACCGGTCTTCCTGGCCCATTGCTCAAGGTTCATGTATCCGGCGATGGACTGGTCGCCTGAAAGATTCCAATAACAATTGCCCAGGAATAATTCTGTATCCAGTTTCTGGCCCGGAAAAAGAAATGATCCCTTATAGATGAATATGTTGTTCCTGAAATTGAAACCGGGCCAGTTATTGTAAATCCACAGAGAAACTCCTCTTGCTGTGCTATTGAAGAAAGTATTATTATAGATATCGCAATTTCTCATAGTACCACCGGTTTCATTCCTCCAGATAGCAATTGATCCTCCATTGATGATTCCATCGTTCTGGCTTATGTTATAACGAATTACGTTGTTCTGCCATGGTTTGGCAGCTCCAAACTCAAATAATCCTATGCCTGCCCCCTGGTTATTAAATGACAGGCAATACTGAATTGTCGAGTTCGAGACTCCGCCATCCAGGTCAAATCCTCCTCCATCAGCGGCCACCGGATTTGTTTTATTATCATGAGAAATGCAATACTGAATAATCACATCTGTACAATCCCAGATCCATATACCCACGGGCCCGTTGCCTGTCCAGGGCATATCCCAACCATTATTAAATGCTTCGCAATATTCTATAATACCGCCCCTTACCGATGAGGCTAATATCCCATTTCCGCTATGGTTATTGGTTACTGAGGGATCTCCTGGATTGTCTTCCGCTACACAATGTCCTATATATATATTTTCATTCTCGTATTTTGTGGAATCATTCATGTTAATGCCGGTAATATGAATTCCTGCAAATCCATTGTCGTGAGCATATATCTTCTCAATTTTTACATTTGAGCTGTTTTGAACATGCAGTCCTGAATGCTGGAAACCTGATATCTCAAGATTATTGACGATAAGGTTATGAGCTTCAGTAAAATAAATCCCGTCAGTTGTGTTACTGTTCTTTCTTCCGGCACCGATAAAAACCAAATCCTTTACCTGAAAAAAATCACAATTGACTGCCATCATTCCCTGCATAATCCCTCCATTAATCACAGCTTTTCCTTCACCATAAGATCCTAGCACGAAATCCATTCCATCCATTCCTGAATCCATTGAGTCAAGCCTGATCATCCCGTCAAAGGTGCACCCACCTTCAAAATAAACTGCATCTCCAGCTTTGAATGCAGTTGCATTTACTTTTTCAATGGATCGCCATGGGTGTCTTTTTGAACCCCGCGCATGGTCATCTCCTTTTATGCTAACATAAAAGGTTTCCCGGCTAACGCGAAAATGGTCATTCATTCTGCCAGTACATCCAATAAGAGTTACCAGGAGAACCAAACACTCAAATATGAATTTATATTTTATTTTCTTCATTTTATATTGTTTAATGCTTCTAAGCTTTAGCAATTCCATATTTTAAAAACCCGTGTTGAATTTAGTCCCCCTATCACTACATTGCTTGTCAATACCTGCTGTGTGGTGAATCTTTAAGACGATGGCAGAATATTCCGAAAACACTTGTGAAGTTACTTACGCTCACGGATTTACTTTCTATCTGTGTTATGGAAGATCGATTTTACTTGATCTTATAGTTGCAACCATAGTGGCCCTGGTTAAATAATATTGTGCTATTATTAAAATCAATCCTCCGGCAATAATAAAACATACCAATAAAGGCATTGAAATTTTAAATGACAGATGAAACATACCTTGCAGGTCAGATGGCGTTGACTCACTTAACAATGCAATTACTGCTGAAAACAAACATACGGCTCCGATCACGATTGAAGTAAATAGTGAAGTCCGATAAATTTCTCTCTTATAATCCTTAATTTCATTTTGATAAATCAATCTTTTCATCCAGTAAAAGCCGGCAATTATCCCCAGAGCTAAATGAAAGACCGGCACTCCCATGAAAAATCCAAAAAGCCAGGCATTGTAAAACAAATATATTATTACTACAACCGGCTTTGATAATTTAAAAATGTCAGGCTTGAAAAACAAAATAATAAGAAAATCAATTATTAATCCTAGGCATAAGCCTGATAATGAGACAATTGCTATAGTCTTCTCATTTTGTGTAAATATTAATGTCGTCCACCAGGAAATTAAAAAGCACAGAACCGGAATTACCAATCCGAACAAGAAATTGAATATTAACCTTTCAAATCTGATCATAGAACAAAACTGATTTATCAAATAATCTTATTCAAATGTACTGTTTACAGAAATATGATGTTGCAATATTTTAATCGAAATATTTTTCTATTTCAACCTGTTGTATTTCCTTAAAATCTCCAGAGTTTTTTCTATCGGTAATGCTTCGACCTTTATATTGCCTTTTCCGGTTATTGTCTCAGCTGCAAATAAGGAATTAACAATTGCTTCTTCTGTCGCTTCAATGGCAGCTTCAAACAGAATATCCAGGTTATCATTTCTCAAAACTTTTGATTCTTCATACATCGAATCTGATGAATAAGGGATCCTGATATCTTTTGCTGTTGAGACTGCGATTGCAAAATCACCGCTGCTGTTCGAAGCAATGCCCCCCGTTCTGGCAATACCAAACATGGATCGTGTTGCAAGTCTTTTCAGGTTTTTCGGGTTTAACGGTGCATCAGTCATTATTACTATCATGCACGAACCGTCTTCCTTATATTCATCTTTTATCCCTTTGAATTTATATTTATCCAGCTCCATCCCTACAGGCACTCCATTTATCTGTAGTATCCCTCCAAAATTTGTCTGCACCAGAACTCCAATTATATAACCGCCTCTCGATTCAGGCAGTATTCTGGAAGATGTGCCAATGCCTCCTTTAAATCCCAGGCACGATGTTCCTCTCCCCGCTCCTACATTTCCTTCTTTGACAGCTCCTGTATCAGCATTGGAGATTGCCTTTAAAACATTTTCTTTTGTAATTACTCTGCTTCTTATGTCATTTAGTCCGCCATCATTCGTTTCACCTACAACCGGATTGACACTCTTAACACTCTTATTTTCAGGAAATTGTAATGTATAATCTATTAATGCATCTGCAGCCGTTAGTACGCTCAGTGTATTTGTCAGGATAACCGGTGTTTCAATGTTTCCCAGCTCCTCTACCTGAGGATAACCTGTGAGTTTGCCAAATCCATTTCCAATATATATTGCAGCAGGTACCTTATTTTGAAAAATATTTCCGGAATAAGGTAAAATTGCCGTAACTCCGGTGTTTACCGAATCTCCTTTTATTATCGTGACATGTCCTACTTTTACACCCGGCACATCAGTTATAGCGTTATTCCTCCCTGTATTTAATATGCCTATTCTGATGCCATAATCTCTTGCTCTTTTCTTCTGAGCATCAATATTTAAACAACATAAGATTGCCAGAAAAATTGATATGTATCTCATTGTATTTCAAATTGGTCAAAATTTCCTGTTTGTCTGTTTCCTGATCAAATTTACATTTTGTTTAATCTAAAATCAATTTTATTTCAATTCTTTAATTATATCCGTCAGACAAAGGAAAAATCTAATTTCTTACCTTTATAAGGAGATTTGCGATTATTAACTGAAAATAAGGTGATAATGAAAGTTTTTTTATAAACCAAATGAAAAGAAGAGAGTTTATTAAACTTGCGGGTGCTGGAGCAGTAATTTTTATCGCTGACAATAATCTGTTAAATATTAGGGAGTTCAGAAGAACTACAGACCTCAAATATCACAAAATATCTGATATTAAATTCACTACAATAAAGCTCAAATATCCTCGCCTGGTCGGTAAGAATTCCCAGCTTGATGTTCATGGCTGGGGCCCTGAATCGGGAATACATATATTATATACTGACAAAGGAGCTTCAGGGTGGGGTCTGAACCGGGGTTTTCAAAAATTACTTTCGGAAAAGTTTGAATTAATAAAAGGCAAACCTGTTGCCGAGCTTCTTAATCCGTCAACCGGTATAACTTCGCCTGACTTTGAAGGATTTGATTTTTCTCTTTTTGACCTTGCCGGAAAGATCCTCAATAAGCCTGTTTACAGACTTCTTGGGAAACGAAAGCCCGAGAAAAATCTATGCTACAGCGGAATGATCTATTTTGATGATCTGGAACCTGCTGAAAATCCTTCCGGTGTGAAAAAGATTCTTGAAGAGTGTCGTTTCGACTATAATTATGGCTATCGTCAGTTTAAGCTGAAAATAGGACGTGGAAATAAGTGGATGGAAAAAGAAAAGGGGCTGAAAAGAGATATTGAAGTTACCAGACTTGTCAGCACAAACTTTCCTGATTGTGATATTCTTGTCGATGGGAATAACGGATTTACGATTGATGAATTTCTAAGATATCTGGAAGGAATTGAAGGGACCAGGCTTTTCTGGATTGAAGAGCCTTTCCACGAGACAATTGATGATTATGCAAAGCTTATCTCGTGGCTGAGAGTCCATAATCAGAATCCCCTGCTGGCCGATGGTGAAGCAAAACCCGATGAAGAAGTCTTAAAACAGCTTGGCTCACAAAAGATTATAAAGGTGTTCCTGCAAGATATTGCAGGCCTGGGTTTCACTAAATGGATAAGGTTTATTCAGGACCTGAAACTGAGAGGACTCCTTGCATCACCTCATGCATGGGGTTCTGCAATCAAAACTAATTATATAACTCACCTGTCCGGAGCGTTCGGGAGCACAGCAACTATTGAAGGTGTAACCTGCACCTCGGATGATGTGGATCTGACAGGATATGAGTTGGAAAAAGGAAGACTCATTCCATCATCAAAACCCGGATTTGGGATGGAGCTACTTAAAAAAGTATAATATTTAAGCTGAAAACAAATCCTCTCCCCTTTTATCTTTATTAACTCTTCCTACTCTCCCTAAAGTCCTTTAACCCCACCTCCGTCTCCTCCCCTTAAGGCTAAGGGGAGGAGTGAAAGTGAATTATGTTAATTTTTTGCTCCCCTTCCCTTAGACTTAAACTATTCTTTATACACATCTTTTTTTGTTAAATATTTTAATGCTATTTGAAAGTCGTTAAAACCAATATAGAATCTGTCAAGTCCATTTTTTATTGTGATATAACCTGGTGGCCCCTGAGATATATATCCGCTCCATCCTCCTAACCTTGCAATAACCCATGCAGCCCACTTTAGAGAACCTTTTTCATGAGGGTTTTTTAGCTTTTCTGTCTTCCCCTCAAGTTCCTGGTTATGGATAGATAGATAGCTTATTTGTTCTTTTGTAAAGACAATATTTGCGTTGGTCTTGTGAAAACTTGAAAGTGATAATTTCAATGTCATTGCTGTTAAAGCTACCTGTAAAGCTATGACAGCCAGCTTTTTTAATCCTGTACCTGTTTCTAGTTGAGCCGCCTCAATAGCTAATCCTTTACTTTTGAGAACCCGGAATAACTCTTCTACTAACCATCTCTGGCTGTACCATTCAACACACTTGAGTGCATCCTCAACACAATTAATTGAATGTGTTGTTAATAAACGCCATAAAACAGGCTCTTCTTCCCTTGGAACACTTTCTGGCAACTCCTTTGCTTCAATAGCCCACATCTCAACATAATTTGGCTTATTCTCAAGGAGTCTGTTTTTTGGATGTTTTATTTTTACCTTCTCATACTTTAAGGACATCTTTGCTCTTCGTTTTGCCCTTTGACTGTTATTGCGGATATCAAACTCGTAGCTAGCCTTCTGTTGTGAAGAACATAACTTCTCAAATAAATTTTGATTTTCACCAGATAGTTTACGATTAATGCCCGACCTGATCAATAGGTGAGTTCTATGATCAGGTATTAACACAAATTCATCGTAAATATCAGATTCTCTGTCCCCTATAATTGTAAGGCAAGAAGCGGAACTAAGCAACTCTTTTGTATTGTTTGCGCTTTCGATCCAACGGAAAGACTCTTTTTCTTTTATATCCTGTCTCTGATAATCACGCTCATGCCTGTTCAGTTTACCCCAGTACCTGTTCCAAATGCTTATGGAGGATAGGCCGATTGGCATTTGGCTGGATGGATCAATTACCAACATCGGATGGCAGAAGAAACCGGCATTACCTTCATTCCGGACTGGCCCAATATCATCATCATCTTTACCTATTCTGCCCAAATGGCGACTATAGTTAAGCTCTGTAGTATCTTGTATACAAAGCAAATGACCACCGTGTTCGTTATTTTTACAGGCACGATATATACCATTGGCCAGATCGCGATGGTCAAAGTTGTCGTTGCCCAGCATCCTGTAGGCTCCTATTCTTTCTGCGTGCGTCAAACAGAATTTATTTACTACAACATTACCAAAATCCAACATATCTACCATAATTTTTTCTGCCCGTTTTTCTACTCTTGGATCTGACAGAAAACCCTTAAAAAAACCTTTGAACTTATTGTCTTTCATATAGTTAAGATATGAAAAACAATTAGAACCACCAAACGTAATTACCTGGTTATCAGCAGATTATATTAACTCAACAATAAATTTATTAACAATCAATCTTTTATATATTTGTGTATAAAGAATAGTTATTTTTAAGGGAAGGGATTTAGGGAAGGGTTTAGCTAATAGCAGGGAAGGGGCTGGGGGATGGGTTTAGTAATTTGGGGGAAGGATTAAGATAAAGTAGGTAGAAGGATTAATATCTATATTTTGCTGCAAACTGCTGAGATATATAATTCTCATAACTCATGCACACTTCAGTTGCAAAATCGACAGCTGTGGAGATCACCATTGACCACTCTTTTTCTGTCAGCTTATCGAGCTGTTCAGTACTAATTTTATTCCGATAAATTGAACATATTATCCCTGCATTAAAATTATCGCCTGCTCCTATTGTGCTTACAGGGGTAATCTTCCTTACCGGAAATTTACCTGAAAACCCCGGTGTCCTGACGTAAACACCTTCTGTGTTTGTTGTATAAACAAGATTCGGACAATAATTCTTTATGGCTTTATATGCTTTGTCTGCATCGTCTGCTCCAAAAATATTCCTGAAGTCTTCATTTGATCCTCTGACAATATTTGCCATTTGCATGTTTTCTATAACCAGAGGTTTGAGTTTTTTCAGGTCAGTCAGATGTGATTTTCTGAAATTCGGGTCATAGATAACAAGAGCTCTCTTCTTTTTTGCACGGAATGCAAGATTCTTGAATCTGGCCCTTATTTCGGACCAGATAGCATAGTATGATCCACAAAGAAGAATATCGTTTTTTTCAATTAAAGGTGAAGCTGTTTTCGATTTACCCGGATGATGGTTTTTATAGAACGTATAAGATGCATCATTTTTTTTATCGAGTAAAGCGATCGCCAGAGTCGTATTCGCATCACTGTAACGATTTACAAAATAGGTATTTACACCGTTTTCCTTCAGGAACTTATCAACCAGATCTCCGACATTATCTTTACCAAATTCGCTTATGAAATATACCGGTAATCCTATCCTGCCGACAGAGACGACACAATTAAGTACCGAACCTCCCGGTTTGGCTGCCTGGGGTTTGCCATCCTTGAAAATGATGTCAAAAACGGTCTCTCCTATTCCATAAATTTTTCTCATTAAATATAAGTTTACTTTGTGAAACTTAGTGATTTCCTTTGTGCGCCTTAGTGGTTAATTTTTTTAACCACTAAGGAACACTAAGTACACACAAAGTAACACAAAGGATTTATAATAAGATATCTGTATATTTGTTTTGTTCAAAATGATTTTGCGATGAAAGCAATGATGCTAACGGGGGTCAGGCAAATGGAAATGAAAAATGTTCCTGACCCTGTAATCATAAATCCTGAAGACGTAAAGATCAGAATGACAGTTCTTGGGATCTGCGGATCTGACATGCATTACTATACGCAAGGCAATATTGGCTCACAGAAGGTAAAATACCCTTTCACTTTGGGGCATGAAGGAGCAGGTGTTGTTGTTGAAACCGGAGAAGCGGTAAAAAAAGTAAAGCCAGGCGATGTGATCGCTATTGAACCGGCTATGCCATGCCGGGAATGCGATCAATGCCTTGCCGGAAGGTATCATACATGCAGGAAATTAAAATTCCTGGGTTGTCCCGGACAGGCTGAAGGATGTCTGTCGGAGTACATTGTGATGGCTGAAGAAAACTGTTTCCCTCTTTCGAAAAAGCTTACTCCCGATCATGGTTCAATATCAGAACCTCTTGCTATTGGAATCTATTCTGTTAAAAAATCAGGTGATGTAAAAGCATTAAAAATAGGAATACTTGGATTTGGCCCGATAGGTTTTAGCGTTCTTCTTGCTGCCAGGGCTCAGGGAGCTGATAAAATTTATGTTACTGATAAAATCGATGAACGACTGTTAATCGCCTCCAGGGAAGGTGCAATATATTCAGATAATCCTCTGAAAGAGAATATAGTAGAAAAGATCAGGCAAAAAGAACCTCTGGGGTTGGATGTTGTATTTGAATGTTGCGGTCAGCAGGAAGCCCTCGATCAGGCTGTAGATATCATGAAACCAGGTGGAAAGATAATGGTAGTAGGTATTCCTGAATTTGACAGGTGGTCGATAAATGTTGAAAACACCCGGCGCAGAGAGATAATGCTTCAATTCGTCCGAAGACAGGTGGATTGCACAGGGACTGCTCTCGCATTGCTGGAAAGCGGCAAGATTGATGTAAAGAATATGATCACTCATCGCTTCCGGTTCGAAAATACCAAAGAGGCTTTCGACCTGGTTGCTGAATACAGGGATGGGGTAATGAAAGCAATGATTGATTTTTAGACAGTTTCCGTCCGATAAGAAAAGATTTTTTAGAAAGTCATTAAACTGTTCAGGATAAAATAGTATTTTTATTTTTTATCGTTTTCCGTGTTTCAGATTTCTGTTTTCAGAATTGAGAAACAATGGGATATTAATACGAGAAACTTGATATTTAATTCTTCAAACCCAGAAAATATTTATGAAAAAAATTCTTGTTATAGGTAGTTCAAATACCGATATGGTAATTAAAACTGATAAGCTGCCCTCACCGGGAGAAACTGTCCTGGGAGGTACATTTTTCATGAATTCCGGAGGTAAAGGAGCCAACCAGGCAGTTGCAGCTGCGCGACTTGGAGGGAAAGTAACATTTGTCACGAAGGTTGGGAATGACTTATTTGGCAAACAGGCTCTGGCAGTGTTTAAGAAAGAAGGAATTGACATCCGCAACATAGCACAAGACGACAAATTTCCTTCGGGTGTCGCACTAATTATTGTTAATCAAATCGGTGAAAATAACATTGTTGTTGCTCCTGGATCAAACGGAAATCTGTTGGCTGAAGATATATCCCCGAATCACTTTACTCCGGGGAAATTTGATCTTTTACTTCTTCAGCTTGAAATCCCGTTAATGACTGTGGAATATGCTGCACTTACAGCAGCAGGAAGCGGAATAAAAGTGATTCTTAATCCGGCTCCTGCACAGAAATTACACGATTACCTTCTGAAACATACATGGTTAATCACACCGGATGAAACTGAAGCTGAAATACTTACAGGAATAAAAGTGCATGATGAGCTATCTGCTGAAGCTGCTGCAGAGTTTTTCCATAAGAAAGGTGTCGAAAATGTCATTATAACCATGGGAGAAGCAGGTGCTTACCTCAAATCTGAAAGTTTTACGGGGATGGTTGCCGGAAGAAAAGTTACACCAATCGATTCGACTGCTGCAGGTGATGTATTTAACGGAGCCCTGGCAGTAGCTATTGCTGAGGGAAAAAACCTTAAAGAAGCAACTGAGTTCGCAAACAGTGCTGCAGCAATTTCTGTGACACGACTTGGAGCACAGGCATCAGCGCCATACAGGAATGAAATATAAAATTTTACTCTTAGTTACTTTCCTTCTCTTGATTTCCGGTTGTTCGAATCAAAAAAAACAACCTGTCAAAATAATCTTTGATACCGATCTCGGACCCGATTATGACGATGTCGGAGCACTCGCTTTTCTTCATGCTATGGCCGACAGCGGAAAAGTGGAAATACTTGCTACAATTTCTTCAAATAAGCATGGACTTGTCGCTCCTTCAATTGAAGTGATTAATACATATTTTAATAGACAGAACCTGGAAATCGGAGCACCAAAATCAGAGGGAGTAAATCTTGGCTCTTCCCAGCACTGGGCCGATTCTATAGTTGCAAAATATCCTCATAATATACAATCGACCTCAGAAGTTCCTGATGCTGTGTCTGTTTACAGAAAAATTCTTAATGCACAACCCGATAAAAGTGTAACAATTGTTACAGTCGGCTTTCTGACTAACCTGAACAATCTGCTTAAATCACAGCCTGATAATATTAACCCCCTTTCAGGGGAAGAGCTTGTTTCAAAAAAGGTTAAACGGCTTGTTTCGATGGCTGGAAGGTTTCCACAGGGAAGAGAATTCAATATTATTATGGATTCAGCAGCATCGAAATATGTTTACGAAAACTGGCCGGGAGAAATAATTTTTACAGGATTTGAAATCGGTTGGGAAATACGTACGGGATTACGATTAATCAGCTCAGATATTAAGAATAGTCCGGTTAAAGATGTTTTCAGAATAAGTATCCCTTTGGCTGATGAGGACAAGTTCGGAAGGATGAGCTGGGATGAGACAGCTGCGCTGATAGGAGTCTATGGGACTGAAGGATTCTTCGATACAAAAAGAGGAACGATAAAGGTAAATACTGATGGCAGTAATACATGGGATGAAAATCCGCAAGGAAAACATTTCTATGTTATTCAGAAAATGCCGGTACCTGAGATGGCTAGATTCATTGAAGACAGAATGATGCATGTACCTATGCGGCCCCCTGCCCCCTACCTTGCTCCGCCGAAGCGGCTACGCGAAGGCGATGAAGGGGGGTTCGCTCTTGGGCAAAACTGACTTGATTGCTTTATGTCAAAAAAATAGAGTCCAGAATATGAAAAAACTTTTTTTTGTTTCAACAATTATTTGGGGAATATTAGTTCTTGGTTCCTGTAAAAATTCGTCTGACGAGTTCAGAACTATAAGACAAGAAGTACTTAAAGACAAGATTGCCGGCGGCTGGGCCGGCAAGATGATCGGAGTGACTTATGGTGCCCCGACTGAATTCAGAGCTCAGGGAAAGATTTACAGCGATTCCATAAAATGGAAGCCGAAAGATATCATGGGAAGTATGTGGCAGGATGATATCTATGTACAATTGACTTTCCTGATGTCGATGGATAAGTACGGCATTGATGCTCCTTCTAAAAAATTCCAGGAAATGTTTGCCAAAGCAGGTTATGGTCTTTGGCATGCAAACATGCAGGCAAGAAAAAATTATTATGACAGCATTTTTGCACCGCTTTCAGGAACCCCTGACTATAATCTTCATGCAGATGATATTGATTTCCAGATAGAAGCAGACTACATCGGATTTATGTGTCCGGGAATGCCACAGACCGCTTCTGCTATTGCCGACAAAATCGGAAGAATAATGAACTATGGTGATGGAGTCTATGGAGGGATATTTGTTGCTGCGCTCTATACAGAAGCATATTTCGAATCAGACATCAATAAAATAATTGAAAAAGCTCTCCTTTCAATACCTTCAGAAAGCGACTATTATAAGATTATAAAAGATGTACTAAAGTTGCATAAACAATATCCTGCCGACTGGCAGGCATCATGGAAAGAGCTTGAAGATAAATGGGGTGATGTTGATATTTGCGGTGCCGGTTCGAGTTTCAATATTGATGCAAAAATGAATGGTGCCTATATTGTTATGGGTCTGCTTTATGGTGAAGGAGATCCGCTCAAAACTCTTGAAATAACAACCCGTTGCGGTCAGGATTCTGACTGCAATCCTTCCAATGCTCTTGCAGTTCTTGGAGTAATCAAAGGATTCAATGGTCTGCCAAATGACATGCAGGAAGGTGTAAAAGCTCTGGGTGATTCAACTTTTATTTACACTTCATATTCATTCAATTCGGCCGTTACCAGCACCTGTAAATATGCTCTTGACCTTATTTCAAAGGAGGGTGGTAAGGTCACTGACAAAAAGGTACTTGTAAGAACACAGACTCCTGTCGCACCGAAGCTCGAAGTATCATTCCCGGATGTTGTTTTTGATAAAAGGGTTTCTGTCTTTGATGAGGGAGCCTGGTCATTCAAAGGTAAATGGAAGGCATACGAGATCACAGGCAGGGATAAGCAGGTAAGAAAACAATCGATGTTTGCGGAGAAGGCTGGCGATGAACTTTTAATAGTATTTACAGGAACAGGAATTTCTATTGAGGGAAACTGGTACAAAGATGGCGGCAAAGCATACATTTATGTTGACGGGGCGCTTCACCGCAGCATTGATACTTATTATAATTTTGCCAGGCAGCAACACACTGCCAGTATCTGGCATGTGCTTAATCTTCAGCCCGGGGAACATACTGTAAGACTGGTGGTTAAAGGTGAAAAACGTTATGAGTCAGAAGGTGCAAAAGTTTATATTACAGGAGCAACTATATTTAAAACAGCTGCAAAAAAAAGTGAAAATTTTAAATTTTCATTTGAATAAAACCCACCCCTATCCTCCCGCTTCTCCGCCAGTTGGCGGATTCGCGGGACAAGCTCTCCCAGGAGGGGAACCTTGGGGTTAAACATTACTTTTTTCTTTGATCTTTGATCTTTCATCTTTTATCTTTAATATTATGTTTATACCACAAAGTTATTCTCTCGCAGTAATTCTCTGCATTGTGACGATGCTCTGCTGGGGTTCCTGGGGAAACACCCAGAAGCTGGCTGGAAAATCATGGCGCTTTGAACTCTTCTACTGGGATTATGTCATCGGCATTCTTCTCTTTGCATTATTGCTTGGTTTTACTCTGGGAAGCTCAGGAGAGAACGGTAGAAGCTTCCTGAAAGATATTGCTCAGGCTGAACCGAAGAACATATTGAATTCTTTTATCGGTGGAGTCATTTTTAATGCTTCCAACATTTTGCTTGTAGCAGCTATGGCAATTGCGGGCATGGCGGTTGCTTTTCCTGTCGGGGTAGGCATTGCTTTGGCCCTTGGTGTAATCATAAATTATGTAGCTGCTCCGAAAGGTGATCCAATAATACTTTTCTCCGGATTGGCGATGATTGTTGCTGCTATTATTATTGATGCAATTGCCTATAAAAAACATAATGCATCACAGCAAAAGGTTTCAGGGAAAGGTATAATCCTGTCTGTTTCAGCCGGAGTGCTTATGTCCCTCTTTTACAGGTTTGTAGCAAGCTCAATGGTAACAGATTTCGTTAAACCCGATGCTGGAAAGCTAACACCATATTCAGCTGTTTTCTTCTTTGCAATTGGTGTTCTCTTAAGTAATTTTCTCTTCAATTATATTTTGATGAAGAAACCTTTTGAAGGAGCTCCGCTTACATTTAAAGATTACAGTAAAGGAAGCCTTGGAGTGCATTTGACAGGAGTTCTGGGAGGGATAATCTGGAACATCGGGATGTCGATGAGTATTATTGCATCAGGCAAAGCAGGATTTGCAATATCATATGGACTTGGACAGGGAGCAACACTGGTTGCTGCACTCTGGGGAGTCTATATCTGGAAGGAGTTCAAAGGAGCAACCAAGTCAGTTAATACACTGATACTATTCATGTTCCTGGCATATTTAGCAGGACTGGCTCTTCTGGTTTACGCAGGTTTGTAATTCAGATTACTTAACTGTAAAAACTTTTTCAAGCAGAATATTGGCAGAAGATGAACCAACCATTATCTTCATTTTCCCAGGTTCTAATACAAATGCCTGTTTATCAACATCCCAAAAAGCAAGATCATCAGATTTCAAAGGAATCGTAACTCTGACTGTCTCTCCCTTTTTTACAAAAACCCGTTTAAATCCTTTAAGAGCTTTAATTGGCCTTTCTACCTTCGATTCAGGGAAATTAACATAAACTTGAGGAACCTCATCGCTGTCAAAATTCCCGGTATTTGTCAGATTGAAAGTGACATCAATTGTTTCATTTCCTTCAAAAGAGTTTTTCTTCAGACCCGGATTGGAATATTTGAAGGATGTATATGTCAATCCAAAACCAAACGGGAAGAGTGGTTCATTTTTACTGTACATATAGGTTCTCCCATTCCTGATGTTATAATCGAGTATAGGAGGCAGCTGGTCAATTGAAGATACCCATGTCTGAACTAATCTGCCTGCCGGACTTATTTTTCCAAAAAGTATATTAGCCAGTGCACTACCCATCTCCTGGCTCGACTGGCTGATGTGGAGAATTGCCGGAATATTTTCTTTCGACCAGTTTATTGAATAAGGGAAACTTGATACAATAACAAGTATGGTTTTTGGATTTGCAGCAAGCACAAGTTTTGCCAGATCTTCCTGTTCAAGAGAAATTGCCTGCCTGTCAATCTCTTCACGGCCATCGCTGGCTACATGGTTTTGACCCCAGCCAAGTCCATAGCTCAAAGGATTATTTCCTATGCAAACAACAGCTACATCACATGCTTTAGCGGCAATAATTGCTGAATCAGCTTTGTTACTCGCTGCATATCTGACAGTTACTTTATCTCCAACTAAGGTTGTTATACCTTTTAGAATATTTATTTTATAAGGAGGTGTCCCTGCATACCAGTCCGAGATAACTGAATTTGAAGAAGGTCCGATTACCGCTATTGACTTAATTTTTTCTTCCTGAAGCGGAAGAAGCATGTTCTCATTTTTCATCAGCACAATCGATTCTTCTGTTGCTTTTCTGACAAGATCGGAAGCTTGCTTTTTCGTCCATGGTTTAAGTGTATCTGATACACCTATTTCCTGATAAGGATTTTGCTGAGAATTATCTAAAAGTCCAAGCTTTAACAATACTCTCAGGTTTCCATAGATTGCTTCTTCAATCTCCTTCTCTGTAATTAAGCCTTTCCCCAGAGCTTCTTTCATAGCAGCCATATAGTTATCGAGGAAAGCGGTAATCCCCGCTTTAATACATTGTGCAGCAGCAACATCCAGAGAGGGATAATAAGCGTGGGTTGTAAGAAGTTGTCGAAAGGCACCTCCGTCTGTACAGATGATACCTCTGAGTCCCCAGTCTTTCATTGTTACATCCCTGAGAACAGGGTGAACCGTACATGGAATACCATTATATTTATTGTATGCTGCCATGAAGCACTGAGAACCTCCTTCGATCACTCCCTTGTAAAAGGCATAAGAATAGTACTCGCGAAAAAGTCTCTCATCGAAATCAGAGCTATTGTACGCCCGGTTATTTTCGTTGCTGTTGGCAAGGAAATGCTTCATCAAGGAAGCTGTCTTCCAGTAAACCGGATCATCGCCTTGAAGTCCTTTTACATAAGCTGAAACCAGGGTTCCGTTAAGAAACGGGTCTTCCCCATAACACTCCTCTGTTCTGCCCCATCTGATGTCGCGACCCATATCGGCATTGGGTGCAAACACTATCAATCCTGAAATGCCATATTTCTGGTTTTTGGCAAGATATCTTGCCTCT
>JBGOXH010000106.1:0-9353 GCA_041479075.1 Bacteroidia bacterium
AACCACAAAGGACTCAAAGTGCGCACGAAGAACTCAAAGGGAAAAGATGGTATTATGATATTTCAATAATCGAATAAAAAATAATCAAAAAAATTATTAACTTGTTTTTATTTCAAAAATACTTTGAACATGGAAAAAATAATTGAAAAAATAAAAGCTGAACTGATCCGGAATGCTGACGAAAAAACCCGGATTCAGGGAGAGAAATTTTTCAAGGAAAATATAAAAATTCATGGCCTGAAATCTGCCCTGGTAAGAGAAATAAGTAAAACTTATTATAAGCAATTGCCTGACAAGGTTAAATCGACGGTCTTTGCTCTGTGTGAAGAGTTATGGGAAACCGGTTTTATGGAGGAAGCCGGAATTGCATGCATTTGGTCATATAATGTCAGCAAACAATATGTATCAGAAGATTTTAAAGTATTTGAACGGTGGGTGAATAATTATGTAACCAACTGGGCAGCTTGTGATACACTTTGCGGTCATACTGTGGGTACTTTCATTGAGATGTATCCGTCATTTTTATCAGGTCTTAAAAAATGGGCCAGATCGAAAAACCGCTGGGTAAAGCGCGCTTCAGCTGTTTCACTGATCGTACCTGCCAGAAAGGGCAAATTTCTTGACGATATCTTCGAAATAGCTGATATTCTTCATTTTGACACAGACGATATGGTCCAGAAAGGTTACGGGTGGATGCTAAAGGCAGCAAGTGAGGCTCATCAAAAAGAGATTTTCAATTATGTTATGAGTAAAAAGACGACCATGCCAAGGACCTCTCTCAGGTATGCTATTGAAAAAATGCCTCAGGCATTAAAAGCAAAGGCTATGGCTAAATAGTCCGTCCGGTTTTTTTACCTTTGTACTATTATTAATATAGTCATGAAAAGGATCTTTTTCCTATTGTTTGTTGTCTGTATTCCGGTTTCGGTATTTTCACAGGACAGGATTACCGGACACGATTTTGCAACAAGATCGGAGGTAATTGCGCGCAACGGAATGGCAGCAACAAGCCAGCCTCTTGCCACACAGGTTGCTCTTGATATACTTAAGATGGGCGGGAATGCCATTGATGCTGCAATAGCTGCAAATGCTGTTTTGGGTGTTGTTGAGCCTACAGGGGCAGGTATCGGTGGTGACCTTTTCGCTCTGATATGGAGCGCTGAAAAAGGGAAGCTGTATGGTTTGAATGCCAGCGGCAGATCACCGAGGTCGCTTAAGCTGGAATACTTTAAGGAGAAAGGATATGAGTTTGTCCCATCGTACGGGCCTTTACCAGTTTCAGTCCCGGGATGCGTGGACGGGTGGTATGAGATGCATGATATGTTCGGACGTCTTCCGATGAAAGACGTTCTGCAACCTGCAATAAGCTATGCCAGGGAAGGCTTCCCTGTCAGTGAAGTCATAGCTTATTATCTCGACAAGAGCACACAGATTCTTAAAGAATATCCGAATATAAAACAGGTTTATATGCCCGGAGGTAAAGCTCCGGTAAAAGGCCAGATATTCAAAAATCCTCTTCTCGCCAATACGCTTGAAAAGATTGTAAAAGGCGGACGAAATGAGTTTTACAGAGGATCCATCGCAAGGGTTATTGAATCATTTATGAAGAAACAGGGCGGCTTTCTGACTTATGATGACATGGCACGTCATCATTCTGAATGGATTGAGCCTGTAAGCACATCATATCGCGGTTATGATGTATGGGAATTACCTCCAAACGGCCAGGGAATTGCGGCACTTCAGATGCTGAATATTCTGGAAGGTTATGATATCGCATCAATGGGCTATGGATCAGCAGATTATATTCACCTCTTCACTGAAGCTAAAAAGCTTGCATTTGAAGATCGTGCCAAATATTATGCGGATCCACGTTTTACCAAAGTGCCTGTTACACAGCTGATATCAAAAAAATATGCAGCTGAAAGGCGAAAGCTCATCGACCCTGAAAAAGCTGCTAAAGTTTATGAAGCCGGAATAGTTGAAGCCGGAAATACTGTATATCTGACAGTTGCGGATAAGTATGGTAACATTGTTTCACTTATTCAAAGTAACTATCGCGGAATGGGATCAGGTATGTGTCCGACAGGACTGGGATTCGTTCTACAGGACAGAGGTGAAATGTTCAGCCTTGAACAGGGACATGCAAATGTATATGCTCCGGGAAAAAGGCCGTTTAATACAATTATCCCGGCTTTTATCACTAAAAACAAAAAACCATGGGTAAGCTTCGGAGTGATGGGAGGTGATATGCAGCCCCAGGGACATGTCCAGATAGTAGTAAATCTTATCGATTTTAAGATGAATCTCCAGGAAGCAGGCGATGCTCCAAGAATGCATCACGTAGGCTCCTCAGAACCTACTGGACAGCAAATGACTGATGGGGGAATATTGCTTCTGGAAAGCGGTTTCCGTACTGAAGTCATTCAGAAGCTGATGTCGATGGGTCATGTAATTCAATGGGACCTTGGAGGCTATGGCGGTTATCAGGCAATTATGTGGGACGAAAAAAATAAAGTGTGGTACGGGGCATCTGAATCGCGAAAAGACGGACAGGCATCTGGATATTGAAAGGTTCGAAGAAGAGAGGGCGAGAGTGAGAGAAGAAAAGGATCCCCTCCTGGGAGAGCCTGTCCCGCGTAAGCGGGAGGTCGGGGGTGGGTTTAAAAAATATTAAGACAAAAGATAAAAGACAAAAGAAAAAAGATAAAATAACCGTGTACCTTGTATCCTGAACCTTGAGCCTCTAAATATTATTTAAATGTCATTTTAATAGATATAGACCTATGAAAAAAATTCTACTATTCACATTGTTTATCTCTCTGATTATCACCACATTCTCATGTAAGCCAAAATCGCAAAAAGATTCTATTCATGAGACTCAGGAGCAGATCGATGCGCGTATGAAGTGGTGGCACGACGCTCGTTTCGGGATGTTCATACACTGGGGTATCTATTCAGTTCCGGCAGGTGTTTACAAGGGACAGGATATCCCGGGCATTGGAGAATGGATTATGAACACAGCAAAAATCCCTGTCGAGGAATATGAACAATTTGGCAAAGCTTTCAATCCCGTTAAATTCAATGCAGCTGAATGGGTAAAGATTGCTAAAAATGCAGGGATGAAATACATTGTAATCACCTCGAAGCACCATGATGGTTTTTCGATGTGGGATTCAAAAGTGTCAAAATATAATATTGTTGATTTTGCACCTTACGGGAAAGATGTTTTGAAAGCACTTTCTGATGAGTGCAGGAGACAGGGAATTACACTCTGTTTCTACCATTCTATAATGGACTGGCACCATCCTGATGCCAACAGCGACAACTGGGAAAAATACCGTGAAAATTACTTAAAGCCACAGCTGAAAGAATTGCTTACAGGTTATGGGAAAATAGGAGTGCTATGGTTCGATGGCGAATGGATTAAAGAGTGGACTGAAGATCAGGGGAAGGATTTATATAACTATGTCCGTAATCTTCAACCCAACATAATTATCAATAACAGAGTCGGTAAAGGGCGTCAGGGAATGCAGGGAATGAATAAAGACAATACGGCGGTCGGTGACTTTGGAACACCCGAACAAGAAATCCTATCGACATCATCATCACTTGCATGGGAATCGTGCATGACAATGAACGACACATGGGGATTTAAAACAAAGGACACCAACTGGAAATCAGCCGAGATTCTTATTAAAAACCTTGCAGATATCGTCTCAAAGGGAGGAAATTTCCTTCTCAATGTCGGTCCGACTTCGGAAGGACTAATTCCTGAAGCAAGTATTGAAAGGCTGAAAGAGATGGGTGAATGGCTGAAGATAAATGGCGATGCTATTTACAAGGTCAAGCAGCTTAAAAATTATAAGGAAGGAGATAATATAAGGTATACACTGTCGTCTAATGGCAAATTCGTTAACGCATTCTTATTCAGCTTGCCAGACAAACAGGTCATTATCAAACAAATAAAACCTAATGAAGGCACGGTGATCAGGATGTATGGTTCTAATACTGATTTGAAATGGACCTGGGATGAAACAGCAGGATTGACGGTTGAGCTACCCGATCAAGCCAGCCTGCCCTGTAAATACGTGTGGGTTCTCAAGATTGAAGGAGCGGAAATTTAAAATTTACTTCACATTCAACTGCATCTCTTCTTCCACCTTTTCGACTTCAAGCACTTTGGTTGTGCCGCCGGTTTCGAGATTAATTCCGTGAGGTTTATTGGTTTTCCATGAGCCGCCAGTGAAATCAGGTACATCAATTGACTGTGATTTGTTTGCTACCGACCATTCACTGAGTGGGGCTATAGAACTCCATGTTGCTCCGTCATAAACGTTTTGGTCGAGAGGCAAACCATTCCTAAGACAATCAATTAAACGCCAGTCCATTATGAAGTCCATACCACCATGACCACCAACCTCTTTTGCCATCTCACCTATCCTCTTGACTATTTCAGGAGTATGCTCTGCCCACATATTTGCCATCTCTTCGTCTTTGAGCCAGCTTTCTCCAAGCGCTATAAGCTGTTTAGGATATTTAACTGCCATTCCCTTTGTTCCCTTGACAAGATGTATCCTTGAATAAGGATGCTCAGAAGAGACATCATGCTGAACCATAATGGATTTCCCGAGAGCAGTTCTTATGATCGTAGTATTAAAGTTACCTCTGAATTTTGAGTCTTTCCATTGTGCAAAGAAAGGATCGGAAGCTGCAAGCTCTTTTTCTTTCGATGCCATGGTGAAGTCATTTGTCGAAACTGATGAAAGATATTCAAGCCTGTCGCCGCGGTTGATATTCAATACCTGACAAATTGGTCCAAGTCCATGAGTTGGGTACAAATTTCCATTCCGGGTTGCATTTTCTTTCAATCGCCACATGTCAGTATAGGCTCCGTCAGCCTGTTGGTCATCAAGCGGCTTTTTGAAGTTGTAGCCCATAAGGTTGTGAATATAAGCACCTTCACCGTGGATAATATCACCAAACATTCCCTGGCGTGCCATATTGAGTGTTAGCAGCTCAAAGAAATCATAGCAGCAGTTTTCGAGCATCATGCAATGTTTTTTCGTCCTTTCTGAAGTTTCAACCAGCTGCCAGGCTTCGTCGACAGTTCTTGCAATAGGGACTTCTGATGCAGCATGTTTTCCATGTTCCATAGCATAAACACAGATCTGAGTATGAAGCACCCACGGTGTGCATGTATATATAAGATCAAGATCAGGCAGTTCGACAAGCTTTTTCCAGTCATCCTCACCGTTAAAAAATTCCTGGGCAGCAGGTCGTCCTATACTCTGCAGGTATTTTTGGGATGCCTTGACAGCAACTTCGCGCTTATCGCAAAGTGCTTTTATTTCAACACCTTCAATAAAAGAGAGCCTTTCAACGGCATCGCTTCCACGGTCGCCAAGTCCGATGATTCCGATGCGGACAACAGGCAACGCAGGAGCTGCATAACCCGACATGTTAAACTTCTGTGAATGAGATTTTTTTACTGCTTCGAGAATTCCTGCGAGGTTCGATTCAGATTGTGCGGTACATCCGGGAATTACTGTGCCAGCTACTGCTCCGGCTCCGGCAAATGATGCAATTTTTAAGAAATCGCGGCGATTGCTTTTCATGGTTCTAATATTTTAAGGTTTTAATAATCAGGTTTTACTCCACTAAATTAATATTTATTTCTGAATTTGATGACCTGAAGTACACATGAAGAATACAAAGTAGTTCTTAACCAACATTTAAATGTTCTTATAAAAATCAACCACCTTTTTGCTTTCAAGATCCCAATTTAATGTTCCAGATGCAATGACAGCATTCTGCTTCAATTTGTTCAGAAGCACCCGGTCATCCCTTAGCTTAATAATAGCCTGACTAAGCTCTTCCGGTGTAACATCCTGTATTATAATTCCGCATCCAGATTCTTCAACAATTTTCTTCACTTCCGGAAGATCGCTTGTGATTACCGGTATACCTGCTGAAATATAATCAAAGAGTTTGTTGGGTAAACTGAACCGGTAATTGAGATTTGTATCCTTATCAAGGCTTAATCCAACATCCGCCGATTTTGTATATTTTATAAGCTCATTCAACGTTTGCTTTGGGATAAATCTGACTCTGTCTGATAAACTTAAACTTTTTACTTTTTCTTTCAGAACAGGAAGAACATCACCGGAACCAGCTATCATGAGAGATACTTTCTCAATCCTGTTTATTGCCTCAATAAGCTCTTCTCCTCCCCTGTCGATATTGATGCCACCGCCCTGAAGGATCAACAGCAAATGGTCATCACTTATTCCCAGCTCTTTCTTTGGGTAACCCTTTATTTCTGCTGAAGATCTTGCACAATTTCGAATTGTTACCGGTCTGATTCCATATTGACTTTCATATTGCATTGATATTGAATCGCTTACAGTCATGACATATTTCAGCCGTGGGAAAATCATTTTCTCAATGGTTGTCCAGACCCATTTCACAAACGGACGGTTTTGTATTTCAGGAACACCTGTAAAATATTCATGTGAATCAAAAATAAGAGGAAGACGTTTCAGTTTTGATACAAGGAAATTCGGCAATAATGTATCAAGATCATTTGCAACAAGCATATTGAACTTATGAAAAAGCAGGTAAAAGAAAAGGCGGATATTGTAGAATTTATAAAAGAGGAAACCTTTTCTGAATATCATTCTGAATCTTCTGGTAATGACCGGAACAGTTTCGGGATCGCATTGATGGTCTTTTCTTCTTCCGATAATTGTGACCTTGCAATTCAGCTGATTGACCACTTCAGCCATTTTTAAAACGCGTTGATCGAAGCAGATACAATTCGTTACAGAGAATGCAACATTATATTTTGTTGAATGTTCTGTCATATTACATTCATCCCGGGTTTGATATTCTTTTCCGAAAGGCAAATGATTTTGCTGATCCTTCTTATCCTTGTTTCCGGTTTTTTAGCGCTGTTTAGCCAATCAATATACATTCTTCGGCTTGACTGAGTGAAATTGTTGAAGTTATTAAAAGCTGTCATATTCTTTTTCAACTCATATTTCAGATCATTAGGGATAACAGGAATGCCATCTTTCCTGTTGTTGTAAACGAGATGCGGCTTTTCAACTGACTCTTTAAATGCTTGCAAACCTGCTGGTTTCATAAGTCCCTGTCCGGTAAGTTTCTTAATCCTTTCGATATTGTATTTCGACCAGCGGCTTCCTGGTCTGCGGGGAGTAAATCGCTGGATATAATAATCCTCATTAATTCTTTTAATTTTTCCGTCGATCCAACCGAAGCACAATGCTTCTTCTACAGCATCAACATAAGGTATGCGTGGTTTTCCGGAAGGTTTCTTATAATACCGGAGCCAGACTCCTTCAGAAGTTTTTTGGTTCTTTTCGAGCCATTTCCGCCATTCTTTACGGGTAATCAGGTATAATTCCATAACCGGATTCTGATTATGCAAAGTAAATCAATATTCTGACAAGTAAATAATCTGTCGTCCCGCATTCGCGGTACTACGCCTTTACGCGGAGTTTACTCCGCTGAAGCGGAGCTGTCTGTCACTTCGTTCCGTCTGTCGTCTTGATTGTATTCAGGTTTAATGATTAACAATTGTTGTGGCTTTTAGCTCACTGTTACGACATTTTTATAGTTTTACATAAAAATCAACATGCGGATTCAGAAGAACATAAGTCTTAAACCTTATAATACCTTCGGCATTGATTGTCAGGCGCATTGTGTCATTCACATTAAAACCGAAAGGGAAGCAAGAGCATTTTTTATGAAAGAATTTTCGTGGAAGAAACCATTGCTTATTCTTGGAGGAGGAAGCAACATTCTATTTATCAATGATTTTAAGGGCACAATTCTCTGTCCTGAATTTGGGCGGATAAGGATTGAAGAACAGAACAATGAGAATGTAATTATCTCGGCAGGCGCCGGGATAAATTGGGACAAGCTGGTTGATTGGACAGTGAACATTGGATTCGGCGGATTAGAGAATCTTTCACTTATACCCGGCCATGTCGGAGCCGCTTCTGTACAGAATATTGGAGCATACGGTGTTGAAGTTAAAGATTCAATAATTAAGGTAAAAACTATTTCTGTGACAGATGGCTCAGCGTGGTTTTTCTCAAATGAAGAGTGCAAATTCGGCTACAGGAAAAGTGTTTTTAAAAACGAGGAAAAAGGAAAATATCTTGTGACCAGGGTCTGGTTCAAGTTGAAAATTCACCCGGAACCTCACCTAGGTTATGGCTCTTTGAAAGAAGAGGTAAAAAAATTTGGTGCTCCAAATCTTAAAAATATCAGGAAGGCGGTAATAAATATGAGGCAAAGCAAATTACCTGATCCTGAAGTGATTGGCAATGCAGGCAGCTTCTTCAAGAATCCTGTTGTCAGGAAACCTGCAGCCGGAGAACTTAAAAAGAAATATCCTCAGATTATTTATTATGATGATCCTTCCGGCGGGATAAAGCTTGCTGCCGGATGGCTTATTGAGCAGTGTGGATGGAAATGTAAAAGAACCGGTTATGCAGGTGTATATGATAAACAGGCACTGGTTCTTGTAAATCATGGAAAAGCGACAGGAAAAGAAATATTTGATTTTTCAGAAGAGATAAGGAAATCTGTAAGGAGAAAGTTTGGTGTTAAACTTGACAGGGAAGTCGAAGTCGTCGGAACTATTTAAATATTTTTCTTTTGTTAAGTTCTTTCTGATATAAAGCAGCATACCTGTTATGCTCTGCCAGCGTCCTTGAGAAATTATGATAACCCGAGAAATCGGCCTTGGCAGCAAAATAAAGGTAATCATGTTTATCTGCATTGAGCACGGCATCAATACCTTCAATGGTAGGGCAACCGATTGGTCCGGGCGGGAAACCATAATGTTTATACGTATTATATGGGGAATCAACCTTGAGGTATTCTTTCAGAACCCTGGTCATTGTCCAGTCATTAAGTGCATACTTTATTGTGGGACAAGCCTGGAGAGGAATGCCTCTCTTCAGTCTGTTAAGGTAAACGCCTGCTATTCGAGGCTTTTCATCCGGCTTTGCTACCTCGTCGTCAATTATTGAAGCAAGAATTGCTACCTCAACAGGCGTTAGTTTTACGGCTTTTGCTTTTGCCAATCTTTCGTCGGTCCAGAATTTTCTGTATTCTTTCAGCATACGTGAATAGAACCCTTTAGCAGAAGTATTCCAGAAGAATTCATAAGTATCAGGAATAAAGACAGAAATGACATTTTCTTTTGTGAACCCATCGTTTATGTAATTTTCAGGATCATCCAGAAATGCAATTATTTCCGCAGAATCTGCCTCAATCCTGCCTCCGACCTTTCCGGCAAGGTCGCTAAGAGTACGGAC
>JBGOXH010000215.1:0-5102 GCA_041479075.1 Bacteroidia bacterium
TCGGAAATTACCTTTTAACCTCTTTCCCTGCTATTGCAGGATTTAATGTAATCAAGGGTTTCCTCAACCTCGAAATCTCCAATACCTGGTGGATCGGATATTTCCGTGAAATGGCACTTGAAGGAAAGCTTCTTAATAGATGTCTTGTCCCAAAGCCCGAAATAATCCTTGTGGAATATTCTTCTCCTAATACAAATAAACCTTTGCACCTTGGGCATATCCGGAATAATCTTCTTGGCTTTTCACTTTACAGAATATTGACGGCCTGCGGTCATAAAGTCATAAAAACAAATATTGTAAACGACCGCGGAATTCATATCTGCAAGTCTATGCTTGCATGGCAAAAATATGGAAAGGGAGAAACCCCGGACTCTTCAGGAATAAAAGGTGATCATCTTGTAGGAAAATACTATGTATTGTTTGAAAAAGAATATAAGGCTCAGGTTGATGAACTTGTTGCAAAAGGTGTTGAAGAAGCTGATGCAAGAAATTTGGCTCCGTTGATGAAAGAAGCCAGGGAGATGCTTGTTAAATGGGAGGCAGGCGACAGAGAGGTTATAGCCCTGTGGAAAATGATGAATTCATGGGTATATGCCGGATTTGATGAAACTTACAAAATGCTCGGTGTGGATTTCGACAAGATCTATTACGAATCTGATACATATAAAATCGGGCGCGAGATTGTAATCTCAGCAATTGAGGATAGGGTACTTTTCAGAAATCCCGATAGGTCTGTATGGGTTGATCTCACTGCTGAAGGTCTCGATCTGAAGCTATTGTTGCGTTCAGATGGTACTGCTGTATATATGACTCAGGACCTTGGTACGGCAGTCCTGAGACAAAATGAATATGGATTTGACCGATGCCTGTATGTAGTTGGAAATGAGCAAAATTATCATTTTCAGGTACTTAAAGCAGTCCTGAAAAAGATGGGTTACAAATGGTCGAATGGACTTTATCATTTCTCGTATGGTATGGTCGAACTTCCTGAAGGTAAAATGAAATCACGCGAAGGTACAATTGTCGATGCAGATGATCTTATTATGGAAATGAAGGAAACCGCCAGGGAAGTCTCTCTCGAGCTTGGGAAACTTGCAGATTATTCTGATGAAGAAAGAGAAGAAATCTTTCGTAAAATCGGACTTGGTGCATTAAAATATTTTATTCTTAAAATCGATCCACATAAAAACATGACTTTCAATCCTGCTGAATCAATAGATTTTAATGGAAATACCGGACCTTTCATTCAATATACTTACGCAAGGATAAAATCAGTATTCAGGAAAGCTGATCAGATGGGGATAAAATGTGATATTTCCATGTCATCAGAGATGAAAGGTGGGATAAAAGAAATCGAACTTGTCAAGCTTCTCCGCCGGTTTACAGAGACAGTTTCGGAAGCTGCTTCGGGCTACAGTCCGGCGCTTCTGGCAAATTACTGCTATGATCTGTCAAAGGAGTATAACCAGTTTTATCACGATTTTTCAATTCTTGGGGAACCGGATCCGGCAATCCGTAATTTTCGTCTGGCTCTCTCAAAAGTCACATGCGAAATACTCAGTTCAGGAATGTGGCTGCTCGGCATTGAAATGCCGGAAAGGATGTAATAAAAAAAGATATAACATACTCAATTAAATATGTTTGAGAATTTAAGTGAACGGCTGGAGAAATCCTTTAAAATACTTAAGGGCCAGGGAAGAATATCGGAAATAAATATTGCCGAAACACTTAAGGAGGTTCGCAGAGCCCTGCTCGACGCTGATGTCAACTTTAAGATCGCCAAACAATTCACCGATAATGTCAAAGTCAAAGCCCTTGGGCTGGAAGTGCTCAAATCTGTAAATCCATCTCAAATGATGGTTAAGATCGTCCATGACGAGCTGGCAGAACTTATGGGCGGAGACAAAACTGACATTAATATAAAGATCAACCCGTCAATTATCCTTATTGCTGGTCTCCAGGGATCCGGTAAAACGACATTCAGCGGGAAGCTGGCAAAATGGATTAAAAGCAAACGAAGTAAAAACCCAATGCTGGTAGCCGGTGACGTTTACCGGCCGGCAGCAATAGAGCAATTGAAAATAATCGGAACACAGGTTGAGGTTCCGGTTTATGTCGAGGATGGGAACCTGAATCCTGTCCAGATTGCAAAAAATGCAGTTAAGGAGGCTAAGATGAAGGGCAATGATGTTGTGATAATAGATACTGCCGGACGTCTTGCAATAGATGAGGAGATGATGAAGGAAATAGCCTCGATCAAAGATGCAGTAAATCCGCATGAGATACTTTTTGTGGTTGACGCAATGACAGGTCAGGATGCGGTTAATACTGCAAGGGAATTCAACGAAAGGCTTGATTTTGACGGAGTTGTACTTACTAAGCTGGATGGCGATACACGCGGCGGTGCAGCACTTTCAATAAGATCTGTTGTAAATAAGCCCATCAAGTTTGTGAGCTCGGGAGAAAAGATGGATGCTATCGATATCTTTTATCCTGTGCGTATGGCCGACAGGATTCTGGGAATGGGAGATATCGTCTCACTTGTTGAAAAGGCGCAGGAACAGTTTGATACTGAAGAGGCAAGGAAGCTTCAGAAAAAGATTGCAAAGGACCAGTTCGATTTCAACGATTTTATTGCACAGATACAGCAAATTAAAAAAATGGGTAATGTCAAGGACCTGATGGGAATGATTCCCGGAGTGGGCAAAGCATTGAAGGATCTTGATATAGATGACAATGCATTTAAAAGCATTGAAGCAATTATCAGAAGCATGACACCTGAGGAAAGATTAAATCCCGTTGTGCTGAACGGCAGCAGACGGAAAAGGATAGCAACAGGTAGCGGCACCACAGTTCAGGAGGTCAATAAGCTTGTGAAACAATTTGATGAAACCCGCAAGATGATGAAGATGATGACAAAGGGCGGAAATGCTGCCCAGCTTTTAAAACGAAGATAATCCCAGAATATGTATACACTGATCGACGGAAAAAAAGTTGCATCCGAAATAAAAAATGAGATTGCGGAAGAAGTCGCAAAGCTCAGAAACGAAGGGAAAAAGGTTCCGCATCTTGCAGCAATCCTTGTTGGAGATAATCCTTCAAGTCAGACCTATGTTGCAAATAAAGTTAAGGACTGCAATGAGGTTGGTTTCCGTTCGACTCTTGTTAAATTTGAAAAAGATATTTCTGAATCCATCTTGCTCGATAAGATTGCAGAGTTGAATAATGACGATGATATTGACGGTTTTATTGTTCAGCTTCCGCTACCTGACCATATATCTGAAAATAAGGTAATTGAATCAATCGATCCTTCCAAGGATGCCGATGGATTTCATCCTGTAAACCTTGGAAAAATGGTTATCGGGCTGCCAGGATTTTTCCCGGCAACTCCTTATGGGATTGTTGAACTCATTAAAAGGTATAAGATTGAAACATCAGGCAGGAAATGTGTAGTAATAGGACGCAGCAATATTGTCGGGAGACCGGTAAGTATACTGCTTTCCCAGAAAGGGATGGATGCAACGGTTACTGTTGTTCACAGCCGGACAAAAAACATTAAGGACATTGTAAAAGAGGCAGACATAATTATTGCTGCAATGGGTTCGCCTTCGTTCGTCAGAGCTGATATGGTAAAGGAAGGAGCAGTTGTCATTGATGTCGGAACCACCCGTATTAATGCTCCTGACACCAAAACAGGATTTAAGCTTGCCGGAGATGTTGATTTTGAAAATGTAGCTCCAAAGTGCAGCTTTATTACTCCAGTCCCGGGTGGAGTAGGGCCGATGACAAGAGTTTCCCTCCTCAGGAACACTCTGATGGCTGCAAAAAACAGGAAATAAACTGTTTAAATAAAACCGGTTAGTCTGTAGAAATAGTAACACCAGCGAAGTAGAGATCAAATCCTCCCATTCCTCCGGGCCGGTCTGATGAGAAAATCAAAATGTAGTTTGTAAAATTTTCATTGAACAGCAGGAGAGGCCTGTACTCATTCGATGATGAATTAATTTTAGGTCCAAAGTTGACAGGCGAACTCCATTTGCCATGCCTGAATACTGAGTAATAGAGATCAAAATGACCCGAGCCGCCGAGCCTGTCGGATGCAAAAACCATTATCTTTTTATAAATAAAAGGACATTTATCATCTTTTGGACTATTCAGGCTGTCAGCTGGTCTGATAGTGGCCGGATAATCTCCATCCAGAAATATTTTAATCCCATATTTGCATGTGTCTGCAAGGTAGATGTCAAAATCTCCTCCACGATTTGATGCGAAATAGGCAGAATCCTGGGAAACATCGAAACAAATATCTTCATCATCATAATCAGTGTTCAGGAGAGTGGCTGGAAATGGTCCATACACAGTTGGAACAGTGCTTCCGTTGGATGGTATGTTTCTTAAGTAATATATATCATGATTACTGCCGCCATTTTCAGAAGCCAGTACCATGTACTCAAAACCATCCTTGGCACAAAAAGTCCGGAAAGGACCAAAATCATCTCCTGATGTGTTTGCATCAGTGATCAACCTGGTCAGAAAAGCATCACTTGTAATTTCTGAACTAAAATCAAAGACTCCGGTATTCTGATCCCATGTATAATCAATCGAACCCTGGAGAAGATCAGTCTTTACTCCGGAACTACCTCTGCTACTTGAAAATACGAGCACAATATTGCTGAGATATTGATTCGCGGATCCATTGTAATCATCATATTCGGAATTGATTTCATTAATGGATAAAGC
Organism: Bacteroidia bacterium; assembly: GCA_041479075.1. Classification (GTDB taxonomy): domain Bacteria; phylum Bacteroidota; class Bacteroidia; order Bacteroidales; family VadinHA17; genus LD21. The sequence continues at coordinate 4,741 of JBGOXH010000215.1, forward strand.
TGTATCAGGGGGGAAAGTTCCTTTGAGATATTTGATTGAATTATCATCTTTCTTACATGATGATATACCCAGGATAAAACATATTATGCTGATTATCAAAGATACGCCAACTTTTACTGACGATTTTTTCATACCTGGAAGTTAAACATAATCTATTAACGTAAAGATATTAATATTTAGTATTAAATGAAAAACCGGGAGGGTGCCCGGTTCTTCTGAGGTAGAATTTAGGTTAATTCTAGGGTAAAATTGGGTATAGGGTAATTAATTCCTGTTTTATAATGTGAAGATGATAATTTTACCCCTGAGGTTGCGTGATAGTAATAAAAAAAACAAAAATCAATAATAAAAATCTGTATCAA
>JBGOXH010000160.1:0-6642 GCA_041479075.1 Bacteroidia bacterium
AAGAAAACTTCGAATTCGCAAAAAAAATTAATATAATATGTTGTTTAAGCATATTTTTTATTAAAATTGTATCGCTTGCCCGGGATTTATAATAACCAACTTTGTCCTGCAGATGCGCCAGCTAAAGATTACAAAACAGGTTACTAACCGTGACACGCCATCTCTTGACAAATACCTTCAGGAGATAGGGAGAGTGGATCTTATTTCGCCTGAAGATGAAGTAGTTCTGGCAAGGATGATTAAATCGGGCGATACTGACTCTCTCAGAAAACTTGTTAAAGCCAATCTTCGTTTCGTCGTTTCTGTAGCGAAACAATACCAGAACCAGGGTATGAGTCTGCCTGATCTTATCAATGAAGGTAATCTTGGATTAATGAAAGCAGCTCAGCGTTTTGATGAGACACGTGGCTTTAAATTCATCTCTTATGCTGTTTGGTGGATCCGACAGGCCATCCTTCAGTCTCTTGCCGAACAGGCAAGGATTGTCAGGCTTCCGGTCAATAAAATTGGTTCAATAAATCGTATCAACAGGGCTTTTGCAAGACTCGAACAGGAATATGAACGGGAACCTTCTTCTCAGGAGATTGGCGATATGCTTGAGATGTTTCCTGAAGACGTTAAAGAAGCATTGAAAACAAACGGACGAACAGTAAGCATGGATGCGCCTATCAGCTCCGAAGAAGATAATACAATGTATGATGTGCTGCAGAGCAACGATACACCCAGTCCTGATAAAAACCTTATTAACGAATCGCTTGCTTTTGAAATTGAAAGGGCACTGAGCACGCTTTCGCTACGCGAATCAAAAGTTTTGAAACTTTATTTCGGGCTTGGCATGAAGCATCCCTTCACACTTGAAGAAATAGGAGAGGAGCTGAATCTGACCCGCGAACGTGTCCGGCAGATAAAAGAAAAAGCCATCAAAAGAATACAGTTTACCACACGATGCCGGATACTGAAAACATACCTCGGTTAATTATTTTGTTTCTATCTTTATCCAAAATAATCATAAATGAATCATCTTGTTTCTCCGTCGCTTCTGGCTGCTGATTTTGGAAATCTGGCAAACGATGTTAAACTGATAAATAAAAGCGTTGCTGACTGGATCCATTGCGATATTATGGATGGTGTTTTTGTCCCAAATATCTCATTCGGATTTCCTGTCATAGCAGATGTAAAGAAAATTGCGAGAAAGCCTCTTGATGTTCATCTGATGATTGTCGATCCTGACCGCTATCTCGCCAGGTGGAAGGAAACCGGTGCAGATATCCTGACAGTTCAATATGAAGCATGTAATCATCTTCACCGGACAGTGACAGAAATCCGTAACCTTGGAATGAAAGCCGGTGTAGCAGTAAATCCTCATACACCGGTTTCATTACTTAAAAATATTCTTCCATATATCGATATGGTTCTCATTATGACCGTCAATCCGGGTTTTGGAGGACAATCCTTTATTATGGAAAGCTATAATAAAATTGCAGAGCTGAGGAAGATGATAGATAACGGCAGGTACAAGGTACTTATCGAAGTTGATGGAGGTGTCGATACTAAAAATGCCCGCAGACTGGTTGAAACCGGTGTTAATGTGCTTGTTGCGGGTAATACGATATTCAGTTCCAAAGATCCGATCGGGACAATCAGAAAGCTGAAAAAACTTGATTAAGGGGCACGTACTCTCCCCCTTCTTTTCCCCCTCTCTGCTAGCGCAAAGAGGGGGAATTTTTTGTTCGCTCAATTAACTCCCTTTCTTTCCGCCATTTGGCGGAGAGAGGGGGATGGGGGTGAGTACATGTGACCTGAAAGACTATATTTTAGATTCAATATATTTTAGTATTTCCTGCAGTGCATCAGCCGCGAACCACCTGATCTCCTTGTCTTTAGCCCACCATGTAATCTGGCGTTTTGCAAACCTGCGGGTATTCCGTTTTATAAGTTCGATTGCCTTTCCTTTAGAAATTTTACCTTCGAAATAATCAAAAAACTCTTTGTAACCAACACTGTTCAAAGCATTCAGATGCTTAAGCTCAAAAAGACCTTTTGCTTCTTCCTCGAGCCCTTCACAAATCATCTTATCAACTCTTTGATTTATCCTGTCATACAATTCTTTTCTGGTTCTCTCCAGACCTATTTTGATTATTCTGAAATCTCTCTCTCTTTCTTGTTTTGTAAGAAAAGATGAATACGGACGGCCTGTTGTCTCACAAATTTCAAGTGCCCTGATAATTCTTTTTGGATTTTTCAGATCAACCTTTTTGTAATATTCCGGATCCAGCATTTTCAAAGCGAGCCTTAATCCTTCAATACCTTCTTCACTGTATTTATTGTTATATTTCTTCCGGACCAGAGGATCGACATCAGGAATATCATCAGTTCCTTTACAGACAGCGTCAATATACATTCCTGAGCCACCGGTAAGCAAGACCATATTTTTTTCGGTAAACAGATCCGGTAAAATTTTGAGAACATCTCTTTCGAAAAGATTTGAACTGTAGTAATCTTTTACGGACAGGAATCTGACAAAATGATGTTTTATTTCAGCAAGCTGATCATCGGATTGTGCTGCTGTACCTATTTTTATTTCACTGAAAAACTGCCGGGAATCGGCCGAGATAATCTCACAATTAAAATGTCGGGCAATATCAATGGAAATATCTGTTTTCCCGACCCCTGTCGGACCAAGAAGTACTATTAATATATTTTTCATTGGATTCTTTTCCCTGAAGAGGCTATTCTTCCTCTTCGTTCGGGGTATCTTCATTTTCGAAGCCTTCCATTGGCTCCTCGTCTTCACCATTCAGGAACAGATCGTCAACTTCGGCTTCATCCTCGTCTTCATCATCATCAGAGACAACAATATTATTATAGAGCTTTCTGGAGCTGCTGCCAAAAATAACCTGCTTTGGAGGCACACCTTTTGAATTTGTGCAGAATGGATATTCATGGTTAGGATCTTCTTTGGCTTCCCCGGTATATTCAACAAATAAAGCTCTCTCATTAAAGAAGTCGAAAACGTACAATAATTTCTGGTTCTTACGGAATATAATATCCTCAAGCACAGCAACTTCCATTGTTGAAGACCCGGTACCCATATCGAAGAGGGTAAATTCTTCTTCCTTTTCCCAGTTATCTGTAGCCATGTAAAATGAGGCCATTTGTGATTTATCAAATTCCAGTTCATCCTGGATGAGATTATGAAAATCCATTAAGGTATGCGAGTCAAGTAATTCAAATTCTCTCACAAACGACTCATCCTCATCCGATAACACTACAAATTTGTGAACCATAACTTTTTTGATTCGAAGGGTGCAATATAATATTTTTTAGTTTACAATATTCCGGCACAATTTTTTTTAAGAAGAAATTCTATTGTATCAATTCCGTCAGCATAATCCCACAGAGAAGGCAACTGAGCTTTACCGAAAGGTAAATAATTTTTACCAACAATACATTGAATTTTCCCCTTCTGTTGTTCAAATAACTTATTTATCTGTTCAGGAGAATTATAATATTCATAATATAAAACAGCGACCGGCGATGACAACCCACTATTCTCTTTTAAAAGCAGAAAGCCGGAATCGATAAATTTTTCTTTATTGACAAGAAAGACAGCTTTGTTAAAATCGTAGTTATTCACATATTTGGAGTGGTTGATCAGAACCGAATATTTCTTCCAGCTGGCACTTAATCTTTTGAGGTCAAATTTCCCAGGGATATAAATTTTTGAAACGTTCCTGCAACCAAGTCCGAAATATGAGAAAACATCGGTTCCGAGGGCTTCAAGCTCATCATCTGTCTCTGTGCCGTCAAGAACAGCGATGCTGTTCCTGTTCTTCCTTATTATGTGAGGATACTTCCCGAAGTAATAATCAAAATAACGTGAGGTATTATCACTGCCGGTTGCAATTACTGCATCAAAACCGCCTAGAGTACCTCCGGCAAATACAATTCTGTTTTTGAACTTTGGATTTAGATCAAAGACGATGTCCCCGATGAAGCGGATCAGGTCGGCATCTTTTGAGCTGGTTTTTGATATTATTGAATTACCGGAAATAAGGACTGAAAGAAAGTCGTGGAATCCTACAAGTGGAATATTTCCGGCCATTACTACACCAACTTTGAGAGGATCATAATTTTGATTCAGTGCCGGATATGAATCTGTCCAATATTTAAGGTTTTCATAAGTCAGTTCACCGGCAATTGCATTTAAAGCCATCCTGACATTATCAGGAGTGAACCAGGGGTTTTTAATATGCTGAGTTTCGATAAGGTGATTTAGCTCTTCAGTATATTTTGATTTTTTTCCTGAAAGTGCTTTGCGAAGAATATCACCAAGGTCAGCAAAAGTTTTTATCCGATCACTTAACTGCATACTTTAAAAATATTGAATGCAAATTTAAGGAATTTGGAGATCGAATATCTTTCTTCTTTATCCATGAAGCCACGAATGTGGCTTAATATGAATAACCCCCGGCATCAGCCGGGGGTAGAGCCGTACACTATGATTTCAAGCCCTGAAGGGGCTTAATATTCAGCTCCTTCAGAGCTGTTCTGTGTTATGTAGCTGTAACCCCCGGTTTGCACCGGGGGTTATTCATATTCGGCTCTTAGAGCCAAGTGCAGCCAAAGCATGACTATACTTGCCGTCGGCTTCAATAAAAAAAACTGACCCTTTATTTGGGCCAGTTTTATTAAAAATGCGCGAAAAAAAATAATCACCGACTATTTTAGTTTAAATGAGATAGGAACTGAATAATAAACCGGTACTGCAACCTTATTCTGCATACCCGGCTTTTCAAAATTTGGAAGGGAATTAACAACTCTGACCGCTTCAGCATCGAGAGAAGGATCAACCCCCTGCGTTACCTTTGCATCAGAAACTGAACCATCTGCATTTACAACAAATTTTACAGTTACAATTCCTTCAATTCCCTTCGATCTTGCATCTTCAGGGTATTTGACATTTGTCTCTAAATACTTAATAAGAGCTTCTTCTCCTCCAGTGAATACCGGCATTATTTCCACTTTTTCGAAAGGAGCAGGCGGTGGTGCAATTTCAGTCACATTCTCTGCAGGCTTCTTTTTCTGACCGCAGGAGGAGAGAGTGACTATTACAAATAGAATGATTGGCAGAACCAAAAGTAACTTAAGGTTTTCCAGTGCTCTGAAATGAGCTTTTGTCATCATGATAATTGATTTGGTTGTTAGTTTAACGATAAAAATGTTATATACATTATTTAATATCAAATATACAATGAAACAATTAGTTATGCAACTAAATTATTATGATATAAGTAGATATCAATTAAAAAAATCCTGACCCTTTTCAGGATCAGGATTTAAAAGTTTAGAAAAGGTCTGAAATTAATTGAGCGTGAAATTTATCGGTAATGTGTACCAGACAGGTACAGGTCTTCCATCCTTGATACCTGGCTTTTCAAATTTTGGGATTAAACTTACAACTCTCAGGGCTTCAGCATCGAGCTCCGGACTTATGCTTTTAAGAATCGTGGCCCCTTTCACATCGCCATTTTCAGTTACAACAAATTGGATGATTACTTTACCCTGAATGCCGTTAGTTTTTGCTACCTCCGGGTACTTTGTATTTTCAAGAATAAATTTAGACAAAGCTGCTTCACCTCCCTTGAATCTTGGATATTGGTCAACCGCGACCCATGCTGTATCACCATTTTGTACTACAGGACCAGGAGGAGGCGGCGGTGGTGGTGGTGGTGGCGGAGGCGGAGGCGGAGGCGGAGCTATCTCTTCTGTTGTACTTTCAGCTGGTTTAGTCTTTCCCTTGCAGGAGGAAAATGCAATCATTACAATTGCAATTAACGGCAACACCATCAGTATTTTCAGGTTTGCCAGGGTTCTGGAACGTTTTTTTGTCATCATGATCATTCGTTTTTTAATAAGCGTTGGATTTGAGAAACTATTGGTAATGTTAAAAGCTTTAGTTCGGAAAACCTGGTTCATAATAAGTATCTGATAATTACTGACAGGAATTCCCGTTTGGAGACATCCCTCATCGGCCTGGTATTCATGCACTGCACGTAATGACCTGTCAAAGAGATGAATAAACGGATTGAACCACTGGAAGACTTTTATAATTTCAATAAATATTATATCAAAGAAATGATAATGGTCGAGGTGATTCTGCTCATGCTTCTGAATTTCTAAAGCATCTTCAGGCGATAATTTTGCATTTATAAATACTCTTCCAAGCGCTGAAAATCCCGCTGTACTCAGACCATGAAATCTGATTATATTACTACCCTTTATTTTTCTTCTGGTTATAAGAAAAGTGAGTTCAATAACATCGATTATCAGCTTGCTTCCAAAAAGAAACAGACCAGTCAGATAAATTATGAAGATTATGCGGGAACCATTTAATCCTGCGATCCATGATTCTGATGTAGTTCCGTTTGAACTTCCTGTTACCAGAACCTCTTCAAGTGTCCTTCCGAAAAATGGCAAGTTAACCGGGTTATTTGTCTGGATAGTTATTAAAGGAAGCAGAAGTGAAGAAATCAGAGACAGAAGAATATAGAGCCTGTTGCGTCTGTACATGGTATCCTTGCTTAGGAAGAAGGAATAAACAAGGTAAAATGCCGCCAGGTAAAAGGATACCTTTATTAT
>JBGOXH010000003.1:0-25356 GCA_041479075.1 Bacteroidia bacterium
AAAGCAATCAGTCCGATAATAAAAGGAAATAGCATCTCTAAAAGGTAGATGTTTGGATTTAAACCCAGTACATTCAGATTGTTTGGATCAGCAGTTAATTTTTCAAGTATGTTCGGATCAGCGGTTGAACTTATGCCTACGCTTATAAATAAAGGAATTGCACCTATACTGTTTGATGCTGCCAGAACTGCTAACAACATTATAATATATCGCCAGAAAGCATTTTTCCCGGTAAAAGATGATTCAAGATGGTTCATGACAATTTAAAGTACAAGGTACTGGGTTAAGAATTAGGTTTAGGGTTCGGTGGTTGTTTTTTGGGATAGTCAATTGAATAATGAAGGCCTATACTTTCCTTATGGCTTTGGGCATGTTTTATTATAATATATCCCACATTGATCAGATTTCTTACTTCGCATATCTTTTTTGAGATCAGGGAGCGCTTGTAAAGATTTTCAGTTTCCTGGTAGAGAATTTCAAGTCTCACCATGGCTCTTTCCAGGCGGAGGTTTGATCTTACGATCCCTACATAATTGCTCATGATCATCTGGACCTCCTTGATGCTCTGAGTGATCAGGACCATTTCCTCGAGATGTGTGGTGCCTTTATAATCCCAGTCAGGTATTTTCTCCTCAAAGGTGAGCTTGTCAAGCCTGCTGCCGGAATGCATTGCTGCCCTGTGAGCATAGACCGCAGCCTCAAGAAGAGAATTGGAAGCCAGTCTGTTTCCGCCATGCAAGCCTGTTGACGAAGCTTCCCCCAGGGAATATAACCTGTCAATGCTGCTTTGTCCATCCATATCAACCTTAATTCCTCCGCAGGAATAGTGCTGGGCAGGCACTACTGGGATCATATCCTTTGTAATGTCAATACCCCGCGTAAGGCAATGTTCATATACATTCGGAAACTCTTCTTTAAGTCCTTTCGATGCAAGATGCGTGCAGTCGAGCCAGACATGATCGTCACCCCAAGTCTTCATTTCGTTATCAATTGCCCTTGCGACAATGTCTCTTGGTGCAAGTGATTCGCGGTTGTCGTACCTTTTCATGAATTCTTCGCCGGACATGTTTTTAAGAACTGCCCCATAGCCTCTGAGAGCTTCGGTTATAAGAAATGAAGGCCTTGTATTCGGGTCATAAAGCGATGTGGGATGAAACTGGATAAACTCCATATTTTCTATTGTTCCCTTGGCTCTGTACACCATCGCAATGCCATCGCCTGTTGCTATCTCCGGATTGGTTGTAGTCATGTAAACATTCCCTATGCCCCCCGTTGCAACAATGGTCACTTTTGAAAGAAAAGTAATTACTTTCTTGTTCTTAAGATCTGCTACATATGCTCCGAAGCATTTGATATCGGGGTAATTTCGCTTTACGACCTCTCCAAGGTGATGCTGTGTAAGTATCTCTATGGCAAAATGATGTTCAAAAATCTCGATGTTGGGATCCTTGCGAACACGTGCCATCAGTGTCTCCTGTATGGCTTCCCCCGTCCTGTCCTTGTGATGAAGAATCCTGTATTCCGAATGCCCTCCTTCCCTGTGAAGATCATAGGTCCCATCCACTTTCTTGTCGAAAGGAACTCCGAGGTCAATCAGGTCCTTGATCCTGGCAGGAGCTTCCCTGACCACCATTCTTACAACTTCCTCATTACAGCAGCCGGCTCCTGCAATCAGTGTATCATGTATATGTTTTTCAAAATTGTCAGGTTCGCTGAAGACGGCAGCAATACCTCCCTGTGCATAGCGTGTATTTGTGTCTCCAAGATCTGCTTTTGTTACAACACTAATTTTCCCGAATTTTGAAGCCTTCAGGGCAAATGTCAATCCTGCAATACCGGAACCCAGAACAAGAAAGTCGGTTCTTTTTTTCATAGTAAAATTGGATGAAACCAATGGTAAAGATAATAATAGATTTTAAGGATTGGAGATAGTTTTAAAAGTCACTATAACCACCCCGTCCCTGACAGTAAACGTCAGGGACACCTCCCGCGAAAAGCGGGGGGAAAGTATTGATTTATAATATCTTAACTTTCTCCTCCTCTTCAGAGGAGGAGTACCCCGACGATATCGGAGGGGGGAGGTGGTGCTTCTCAGAATACCATAGGTTGTCACATTCATTGTAAAACCAAAGTTTTTAAGCTACTTTTGCCTTCCGTAAAAGATAAACAAAAGTAATTATGGCCCAGGAAGATGTTTTCAAAAAACTGGTTGCGCACTGCAAGGAATACGGTTATGTTTTCCCTTCAAGTGAGATTTATGACGGTTTGAGTGCAGTTTATGATTATGGCCAGTATGGCGTTGAGCTTAAGAACAATATAAAGAAGTACTGGTGGGATAGCATGGTTTTGCTTAATGAGAATATAGTTGGTATTGATTCAGCAATATTCATGCATCCGACAATCTGGAAGGCATCCGGACATGTTGATGCATTTAATGATCCGCTTATAGATAACAAAGATTCCAAAAAAAGATACCGTGCCGATGTGCTTATCGAAGAACACATGGCAAAATTCGAGGAGAAGATCAATAAGGAAATCGAGAAGGCCCGCGAGAAATTTGGCGAGGCATTTGACGAGAAAAAATTCAGGGAGACAAACCCAAGAGTGCTTGCCAACCAGGCAAAAATTGATGAGATTAATGCCAGGTTTACAAAGGCAATGAATGCCAATGATCTTAATGAGCTTAAACAAATCATAATTGATAATGAGATAGTTTGCCCGATTTCCGGTACAAAAAACTGGACTGATGTAAGGCAGTTCAACCTTATGTTTGAGACGGAAATGGGATCTACTTCCGAGGGTTCCAGCAAAATTTTCCTCCGTCCTGAAACAGCTCAGGGAATCTTTGTTAATTTCCTCAATGTTCAGAAGACCGGCAGGATGAAAATCCCGTTTGGAATTGCCCAGATCGGTAAAGCATTCCGGAATGAGATAGTTGCACGCCAGTTCATATTCAGGATGAAGGAATTCGAACAAATGGAGATGCAATATTTTGTCCGGCCCGGCAGTGAGCTTGACTGGTTCAGACACTGGAAAGAAGTGAGGATGAGATGGCATAAAGCCCTGGGATTCGGAGATGAGAATTACCGCTTCCACGATCATACCAAGCTTGCCCACTATGCAAATGCTGCAACAGATATCGAATACAAATTTCCGTTTGGCTTTAAAGAGGTCGAAGGGATACATTCAAGGACAGATTTCGATCTAAAACAGCATCAGCAGTACAGCGGCAAGAAGATGCAATATTTTGATCCTGAAAAAGGAGAATCGTACATTCCTTTTGTAGTTGAAACTTCAATTGGTGTGGATCGAATGTTCCTTCAGGTTATTTCAGCAGCTTATCAGGAAGAGGAATTGAAAAAAGAAAATGGAACCAAAGACATAAGAGTAGTAATGAGGCTTCCGTCATTTCTGGCTCCTGTCAAGCTTGCCGTTATGCCACTTGTTAAAAAAGACGGTTTACCGGAAATTGCTGAAAAAATAATTCACGATCTGAAGTTTGAATTCAATTGTCAGTATGATGATAAAGATTCAATCGGCAGACGATATCGGAGACAGGATGCAATCGGTACCCCATATTGTATAACAATTGATCACCAGACACTTGAAGACAACACTGTCACAATCAGGTACCGCGATTCAATGGAACAGGAACGAGTGAAGACTTCACAGCTAAAAGATATTATTGCTGAAAAAGTCAATATTTCGAGCTTATTGAAGAAGCTTTAAAATGAATAAGGTTTTAGTTGTTACCTATTACTGGCCTCCCAGCGGTGGTGCCGGAGTTCAGAGATGGCTTAAGTTCTCGAAATATCTCCCGCAGTCTGGCTGGGAACCTGTTATTCTGACGATTGATCCGAAATATGCTGCTTATCCTGCGCTGGATAATTCGCTTGAAAAGGAAATTCCGGAGAGTATTAAAGTATTCAGGACAAGAGCCACAGACTGGTTCAGAATTTACGGAAGCAACAAATCCAAAGTGCCTTCTGCAGGCTTTGCAAAAAATAGTGATAATTCGTTACGAGGGAAGATTTCAAGGTTCATCAGGGGGAATTTCTTTATACCCGATCCAAGAAAAGGCTGGAACAAATTTGCATTTAAAAAAGCATGTGAATTGATTGAAAAAGAGGAAATAAAACATGTCATTACGACAAGTCCTCCTCATTCCACACAACTTATCGGACTGAAGTTAAAGAAAAAATTTCCTGGTATAAGATGGGTTGCTGATCTCAGGGATCCCTGGACAGATATTTATTATTACGAACTCTTCTACCCTACTTTCATTGCCAGAAAAATTGATCTGTCCTATGAAAAATCTGTGCTGCTGAATGCTGATGTAATTACAACAGTAGGACCACTGCTTGGGAAAAACTTTGAGGCAAAAGTACCAGGTATTGAAAACAAAATAAAGATCATTCATAATGGTTATGATGAAAGCGATTTTGAGAATGTCAGAGCCGAAACCCCTGCCAGGTTTACTATTTCATATACTGGAACTATAGCAGAATCATATCCTGTGGACGGTTTAATAAAAGCTTTGCAGAATGTGATTGAAAAAGGAAAGGATATATTATTTAAGTATACAGGTTTTATTCCTGACAAGCAAAAAGAGCGTTTTATAAATTCTATTGGAAGTAACCATTCTGAGTTTATCCCCTATTCTGATCACAAAACAGTAGTTGAACAAATGCTTTCATCTTCTATTCAGCTGCTTCTGATTGCGAATCATCCGGATAACAAAAGTTTCCTTTCCGGAAAGCTTTTTGAATATATCGCATCTGGAAAGCCCATTTTATGCCTTGGTCCGACAGATGGAGATGCAGCACAGATACTCGAAAATGGCGGATTTGGAAAATGTTTTGAATATGAAGATGAAAAAGGCATCGCAGATTTTATTCTTAATTCCATTCAAAATCCTTCTACTTCAGTCAAAACACCACCATCACAATTTTCAAGAAAAGCTCTTGCCAGAATTATCGCATCGTTGCTTTAAGGAGAGTCGAAGGATTATGATATATTGAAAAACTTAACGAAATTTGAGCAGCATCAAATAAATCATTAAAGGACATTCGGATATTAAGGCACTTCAAATAAAATAAGATAATGATTAACAGCAAGTTAAATAATATATTAGTATTGGCTCCCCATACCGATGACGGGGAACTTGGGGCAGGAGGAGCTATCAGCTATTTTCTTGAGAAAAAAGCAAAAGTCTATTATGCAGCATTTTCGACCGCTAAAGATTCTGTCCCACGCGGAATGCCGAAAGATATACTGAAGACTGAAGTCAGGAACGCCACACGGAAACTTGGAATTGAAGAAAAAAACCTATTCATCTATGATTACCAGGTGCGAAAGCTGAACTATTACCGACAGGAGATACTTGAAGATCTTATCAAACTTCGGAACAAGATTCATTTTGACCTGGTTCTTATGCCGAGCCTTAACGATATTCACCAAGATCATCTGACAGTTTCGCAGGAAGGCCTGAGGGCTTTTAAAACCAGCTCAATATTAGGCTACGAGCTGATCTGGAACAATCTTACATTTAATACAACCTGTTTTATAAGGCTGGAAGAACGGCATCTTAAGAGCAAGATTAATGCTTTGAAGAGCTATAAATCGCAGAAAGGACGTGATTATGTATCGGCCGATTTTATAAGATCTCTGGCTAAGGCAAGAGGTGTCCAGATCGGTGCAAAATATGCTGAAGCATTCGAAGTGATAAGATGGGTAATCTGATATCTCGCTCAGCAACTTTAAAATCTGAATGACGAAATTGAAAAAAATAAGGATATTTATTACCGGTGCAGGAGCTCCCGGAGCGCCTGGGATTATTAAATCTCTGCGCAAAGTCACTGAAAGAAGAATTGAAATACTTGGTGGTGATGCTAATTTAAGCAACTCGGTCGGTGCCGGACTTCTTGATAAAATTTTTCAGATACCATTTGCTGAATCGCCGGACTTTATCGAAAAGGTTCTTTCAATTTGTATTAATGAAAAGATAGATGTTGTTATCCCTCTTGTTACCAGGGAATTACTGGTTTTTGCATTACATAAAAAGCTCTTCGAACAAAACGGAATATATATTTCAGTCTCTGATCCGGAACCACTTAAAATTGCAAATAACAAATACCTGCTGATGAAATTCTGCAGGGAAATGAAAATTCCTGTACCGGATTTTTACCTTGTTAAATCTTTAAATGAGTTCCGTGATGCAGCCGTAAAGCTGGACTACCCCGGAAATAAAATCTGTTTTAAACCTCCTGTTTCGAACGGGCTCAGAGGCTTCAGAATCATTGAAGACGGGCAGGACAGGCTCTATTCTCTCATGAACGAAAAACCGAATAACATCTATATCAGCTTTGATGAATTTGCTTCAATTTGCAAAGATCCAAAATCATTCCCCGAGCTTATTGTAATGGAATATCTTCCGGGTGATGAATACAGTGTTGATGTTCTGGTCAATAACGGGAAATTCATTTCCGCTATTCCAAGGAGCCGCGATTATATTAAAATGGGAATAAGCTTTGTTGGAACAGTTATAGAAGATAATGAGATTACTGAATACTCAAGGAAAATAGTTGAGGGTCTGAGACTTAACGGCAATATTGGGCTTCAATATAAAAGGGACAATAATGGTATTCCAAAAATCATTGAGTCCAATCCACGTGTACAGGGAACAATAGTTTTATGTACTGCAGCCGGAGAAAATATGGTATATGAGGCAGTAAAAATCGGAATTGGTGAAAAACCAGATAAGCCAAAAATAAACTGGGGCTTAAAAATGATACGGTACTGGGATGAATTATTTTTAGATATAAATGGCAATAAAGTCGAATTCTGATTTTCATAACTTTTCGTTATACATTTTTGACCTCGATAATACAATCTATAAAGAAGAGGATTACCTGTTTCAGGCATATAAAGCAATCGCAGCCAGATTTGCAGAGATTCTTCCTGATCAGAGCAAAAATGAACTTTTTAGAATTCTCAAAGATCTTTACCTTAAAAAAGGACGCGAAAAGCTGTTTGATAAATTTCTTAAAATTGTTTGTCTGGATAATAGCTATTTACCCGATTGTCTGAAAATTCTGCGATCATTCGTTCCTGAAAAACCCCTTGAAATCAATAATAAAGTCAAAAAGGTTCTTACTTCCCTGAAGCGTCGGGAAAAAAGTGTATTTATTCTGACTAACGGAAATATTGTTCAGCAAAAAAACAAGATTAAGCACATTCAGTGGGATGAATTGGATAAACAGATTGGTTTTGTCTTTGCAAACGAAATTGAGCCAAAACCCTCACCCGCAGGAGTTTTTCATATATTAAAAATAACAGGAATTCAAGTTGAAAAAACAATTTTTATAGGCGATTCTGATATCGATCAGGCTTGTGCTCAAAACAGCGGAATCCGATATCTGGATGTCAGTCATTTACCTGATTAAAAATTATTTTCTGACCCTGAATCCGTCCTCAAGCTTTTCCCCTCTCAGTTCAATATTAGTAATCCCAATGTCTTTCTGAAATATTGAACAGGGAATTTCTGAATTCCAGCAATAATTTCCATCAGCAGGTATATTTACCTGAAAATTGTTTTGTTGTATTTTATTGATTGTTACTTTTTCGTAATCAACAGGGAAAACAATGCTTTGCTTAATTTCCAGGTAGTTGAATTTCAAAATATACCATGATGGGAAAATTATCAATAAAGCATAAAAAAATATTGATATCAGGTTTCTGCTAAATATTTTTTTGCCTTTAATAAAAAACTGCAGGTTCCTTAATTTCTCAGATAATAATTGGAGCAGGATCATACATGTAATAAGCAGATATACAAACAAAAATGGATAAATAAATCTGTAATTAGGGGCCGAAAAAAACCATAAAATAATTGCCACGAGACATATTGCAAGAACCATTAATTCGCACCTGAAAATATTTCGTATGTTCCTGGAAAAGAGGATTATAATACCAATTAGTAAGGGAGATATTAATATGTAAACAGATAAAATTTTAAATCCGGCTGAAAGTCTGGAATACCATATTGGAAACCATTCTGAAAAGAGTCTTTGCTGCCAGTCACCAGTCTGGGCATGAGTAGAAATGACTGACTTAATTTCATTGACATATGCAACTGGTATCTTCCAGTCAGGATTAAATAGATTAATGAAAGAATATGGATAAATCAGATAGCCTGACAAAATGTAGTTGCGTACGAAATATGGAAGCATTACCACTACTCCTAAAATTGAGACCAGTAATAATTTCTTAAACAAAGCATTATCAGATTCCAACGTAAAAAGAACAAAAATTAAAGCAACAGGAAGAGCTGACAATTTTACGGTTACGAGAAAAAAGGTTGTAAATATTATTACTATCCAGTACAACTTATTGTATTCTTTTACAGAAATCCTTTCAAAATAAGTAATGAATATGAACCATATTCCAACTGCTAAGAAAATATCGGGGGTGGGTGAAGATTCTGATTTGATGTAAAATACCTGAAGCAATAATAACAGTCCGGCATATAATATTGATCTTGTATGGTTTAAGCCGATTGTTCTATAGATTAACATTATCAGCGTGACTGACAGGATCAACATTAAATAACTGTTTAGCAGATGAAAGTATTGAAGCCTGAGAAAGGAAAGACTGAAAAGTGCTTCAAGGAGAAATGATTGATTGTCAAATGCAAATCGTCCATGTAAATTTCCCAGGCCTGGCACGATTTTAAAATTGGTTATCCATTTTATATTCTGAGCATGATAAAGCCCTGTATCTGAGACTGTTGGATGTAGCTGGGCTGCAAATAATATCAATACGAAGTATATAAAGATCAATATTTTAATAATAACAGGGAATTGATTTAACCTATGAATCTGGCTTTTAATATATAAGATGATGCTTCTCCTGGCTGTCAGAAAATAAACTAAACCCGCTGTAAAAAGAATAAGATTTACGAGAAGATCTATTTTATAAATTAATGAGAAGTAACTTAAAAAGGTCCCTGTACCGATCATCCCAAGCATACCCATTTCCAAAAGGTCCGGTTCGGCTCCGGGGTCAGATTTGATTAAAAGCTTAAAAATCCTGAATAAAAAATGACCTGCTAGTGTAGTTATAAGAAATATGTAAATCCAGATGAGGATTGTTGAGATCATTATACGATCTAATTGAAAATATTGTATTTAAAAATACAGTAAATGGCACGAAATCCATCCTTCCAGTTGATTTTTTTGCCCTCATCAAATGTTCTGCCATAATAAGAAATACCAACTTCATAAATCCTGATATTCTTTATTCTGGAGATCTTTGCAATAACTTCCGGTTCAAAACCAAATCTGTTCTCTTTAAGTTTGATCTGCTTATAAATCTCTGACTTTGCCAGTTTATAGCAGGTTTCCATATCTGTCAGATTCAGGTTTGTGAACATATTTGATATGAATGTCAGTAGCCTGTTACCTATGGAATGCCAGAAAAACAAAATCCTGTGCGGATTCCCGCCAAAAAATCTTGAACCAAGAACAACATCAGCATGGCCATCAAGCATTGGTTTCAGCAAAATATTATATTCATCCGGATCGTATTCCAGGTCTGCATCCTGGATTATTATGAAATCTCCCTTTGCAAGCTCAATACCTTTTCTGATTGCTGCACCTTTTCCCATATTTACAGGTTGATCAAAGAGAGTGATTCTGACGTTGGGGTTCTCTTTAATATATTTCTCAACAACAGATTTCGTATCATCTTTTGAGCAATCATTTACGACAATGATCTCCTTCCCGATTTGCCTGATCAGTTGAGCAGAATGAACTCTTATCAAAAGCTGGCATATAGTTTTTGCTTCATTATAAGCCGGGATGATGATCGAAAGCACTTGTCCCATAGTTATTTACTGGCGGTTATAATTAATGATAGTCCGAATTTGTGAAATAATATCTTATCTATCAGAATAAACAATGAGACAAAATTATTATATAATTTCATCTGACCCTGCTTAATTTGTTTGTTATTCAGCAATTTCCCGAAAAAAAACCATCCTAATACTCCAACAGCATTGAAATAAAAAACCATATTAACCTTAAATCCGTTATCATTTAGAAGTTTATACACCGATTTTCTGTTATAACGTCTGAAATGTCCCAGCTCCTCATCAAACCTGCAAAAGAGCCATGGATAGGAAGGAACAAGTATTAAAATAGTTCCGTCATCTTTTAAAAGTTTCTTGGAGTTTCTGATAGCCAGCGAATCATTTTCAATGTGCTCAATCACATTCAATGCAAATACTGTATCAAATTTGTTCAGTAATTCACTGTATTTATTATCAAAATCTTCCTTTCCCAGATCAAGCTCTCTGACACCGGCAAGAGATTTATTATCCATGAAGCGTTTTGACAGGTGATTGCAGTATTCTGATCTTAAATCACTTAGTGTGACATTTTTTTTATCATTCAGAAGAAAAGCCGAAATATTTCCGATACCGCTCCCGATTTCCAGAATATTTCCCTTCAAAAAAGGAGAAATTGCCGAGTACATCCATTTGTTAAATGCTTCAGCCTCACCGATATGATCGAGTGTTTCTGTTCCGACAGGATCAGTGCTTTTAGTCCCGTTTAGACTGTTCATCAATAAAAAATAAGACACCACTAAGATAGGAAACCACATTTACTATAAAAACATTTTCATCCTGAAATATCCCATCTTCCTTTAAGGTATATAACAAATTTCTAAATTTGTAGCAAATTATAGCAGATGAACATTTTGATGGTTCTGGAAAATTCTTATCCTCCTGATGAACGGGTTGAAAATGAAATTGAAATATTATTAAGAGACGGGGTTCAGATAACCCTGGTATGCACAAAACGAGGAGGAGATGTTCAGGTAGAAAAAAACGGTAATCTTTCTATCTGCAGAATTCCGGTTTCAAAATTTATTTACAAATCAAGTGCTGTAGCTCTTGTGCTTCCATTTTATTTTCACTTCTGGTATCGCCGTTTATACGCATTATTAAAAGAATCAAAATTTGACGCTATTCACCTTCATGATCTTCCGCTGGTAAAAGTTTGTGCCAGGCTGGCAAGTAAATTTAACCTGCCTCTGATTTCTGATTATCACGAAAACCGGCCAGAGATCATGAAAATGTACAGCCATGTCCGGACATTTCCGGGCAAATGGCTTATTTCTGTCAACAGGTGGCTAAAATATCAGTCAAAATATACACAAAAGACTGATTATCTGATTCTTGTAACAGACGAAGCCAGGGATTATTATATTGAAAATTACAAAATTGATCCTCAAAAAATAAGGGTTCTCCCAAATTATATTGCTCTGGAACGATTTAAAAAACTCATACCTGATAATGAAACAGGATTTGATAATCAGAAGATTTTTACTGTTGTCTATTTTGGAGATACCGGGTTCAGAAGAGGAACAAAGACAATTCTTGAATCAGCCGAGAAATTGAAAGACAATAATATCCGTTTTCTGATAATCGGCACAAGCAGGGAGCACAATATCCTTGAGAAAGTTGTAAATGACCGTAAGCTTAATAATGTGACTTTTACAGGATGGATCCCTCCTGTTGAAGCAATTAAATTAATAAGCAAGTCAAATGTCGGATTATGCCCTTTTCTGAGGAACATCCATCATGACACCACTTATGCAAACAAAATGTTCCAGTATATGGCGCTGGGTAAACCGGTTATAGTCAGCGACTGCACTGCCCAGGCAAATTTTGTAAAAAGGGAAAATTGCGGTCTGGTCTTTGAAGCGGGTAACTCGGTTGACTTGTGTAATCAAATACTCAGACTGACGGATGAAGCAGAGTATAATCGTCTAAGTAAAAATGCCGGAAGTTGTGTTCTGGAAAAATATAATTGGGAAGCTTACGGCAAAATTTTAACTGAACTATATTCAAACTTGCAAAAAAAATAAATAGGATAAATTATGGATTGCTTCTGTTTTGTGATTCTTCATTATCAGACTAAAGAGGATACAATTGCGTGTGTAAATTCACTTTTGACCAATATTTCTTATCCAAATATAAAAATTATTGTCGTTGATAATGGATCTTCAAACAACAGTGGTGCTGCGTTAGCCGAATTATACCGGAATAATGAAAAAATAAAAGTCATTTCAAATTCAAAAAACCTGGGATTTACCGATGGAAATAATATCGGCTTCAGATATGCCAAATATCAGCTTAATGCTGATTTTATTGCATTGATAAATAATGATACGATTATTCAGCAGCAAAATTTCGTTGAAGCTGTTATTGCAAAGAATAAAATCGTATCATTTCATATTCTCGGACCGGATATTGTAACATTTTCAGGTGTACATCAAAATCCTGTCTTTAATAAATTATCTTCTCTGCGTGCTGTTGAAAACTATATCAGACATTATCGTAAAGTTCTATTTCTCAATTATATGGCACTGGATAAGCTTCTTGAGAAATTGAAAAAATTCTTCTTTCCAAAATCAAATATTCATATTGAAGATATTAAAAAGGAGCCTGATCATTCAACTGAGCAAAAAGGTGCTGCTCTTCACGGGAGTGCAATTATTTTCTCGGGATCGTATATCAGATACTACGATGGATTAACACCCGGGCCTTTTATGTATGGTGAAGAAGCTATCCTTGATTTTATAGTAAAAAGAGACAATCTGATATCTCTTTATTCCCCTGAAATCAGGATATTACATAAAGATGATTCATCGACAAATTTTGTTTACCGGAAAGCACTGATAAAAAGAAGATTTTATTTAAGAAATTTTATCCGCACTCTGAGAGTTCTGCAAAAATTAATGAAAGAGGAATAATTTAATGTCAGCAAATAGTGAATGCCGGATCTGTCATAATCAGGTGAATAATAGAAGTTTTTTCATCAGGGAAATGCATATTGGCACCCATGAAGAGTTTGAATATTTTGAATGCAGTAATTGTGGCTGCCTGCAGATTAAATTGTACCCTCAGGATCTTGGGAAATATTATCCGGATGAATACGGGGCATATAAAGTAAGTAATTCTGAAAGATCAGGTAAATTCGTTGGCTACCTGAGAGAACGAAAATTAAAGTATGTTCTGAATGAGAAGAAAAATCTGATAGGCTTTCTGTTGAATATTGTGATAAAACCTGGTTTTGAGCAAAAAATGCTGCCTGCCGGCGTCAAATCAGATAGTTCTATTCTTGATATCGGCTCCGGTGTCGGTTCACTGATCCTGAATCTCAGGAACAAAGGATTTAGAAATATTACAGGGACAGACATCTTTATTAAAAATGATCTTATTTACGACGATTGCCTCAGGATCTATAAAAAGGAATTAAATGAAATAGAAGGTCAATTTGATTTTATAATGATGAATCATTCATTCGAGCATATGCCGGAACCGGACGAAGTATTTAAGCATCTTCACCGGTTGATCAAACCGCAAAGAATGGTGATGATAAGGATTCCCGTAAAAACAGACTATATTTGGAATCGTTATGGTATAAACTGGGGCTCAATAGATGCTCCGCGTCATTTTTACCTTCATACGCTGAAAAGTATGGACATAATCGCTGCAAGGAATAAATTTAAAACTGAAAAAGTAATATTTGATTCGGGAATTTTTCAATTTTATTCAAGTGAGCAGTATATTAAAGACATCCCTCTACGATCAGAGAATTCATATTATCTGAAAAGCAAAAAATCAATATTCAGCAGATCAGATATAAAAGGATTTCAAGAAAAGGCAAATGAGCTGAACAGAATTCATCAGGGAGATGGTGCCTGTTTTTATCTGAGGCCTTTATAATAAAATCAGAACAATGTTCTCCAGGATAAAATCAACAGCTAAGAATTCGATCATTTACGGGTTGGGGAATCTCTCTTCCAAGCTGATTGGCCTTGTTCTGTTACCACTCTATACAAGCGTTTTACCCGTGGGAGAATTCGGGAAGCTGGCAATGCTTGAAACAACTGCCCAGATCCTTATTGCCTTATTCGGATTCAGTCTTCATTCAGCATATTTCAGGTGGTACTGGGATGAAGAGTACATTGAAAAACGAAAGTCTCTCTTCTTCACTAACATGGTCTTTTTTGCATCAATGTCGATATTGATGATTCTGGGACTTACCGGAGCCTCATCCTCTCTTTCTTCCCTTCTCCTTGATAATCATAATGATGCACGATTAATCCGGTTGATGGTCATTACCACAGGTTTTGAGATCATGGGTATTCTTCCTCTGA
Organism: Bacteroidia bacterium; assembly: GCA_041479075.1. Lineage (GTDB taxonomy): Bacteria > Bacteroidota > Bacteroidia > Bacteroidales > VadinHA17 > LD21. Next base: position 14,233 of record JBGOXH010000003.1, read on the forward strand.
CTTTAATGCGTTTGCAGGAAAGACCGGTGTTGTTCATTGCTGCCAATGTGACCAAATTCACGACAAACCTGATTTTGACAATCTGGTTTATTGTCGGGCTTCATCATCGCATTGAAGGAATATATGAAGCACAGATAATCGGAAACATCATCTTCTTTATTTTCCTGGCAAAGTACATCTGGAAGCACATGGAATTCAGGTTTGAAATGAAGGTTTTAAAAGATATGCTTTCTTTTTCATTTCCGCTGATGCTGGCATCCATTGCAGGATTTTTCATAACAATGACAGACCGGTACGCTTTGAAATTTATTAACGGACTCGAACAACTGGGTTCCTATCAATTCGGATTCAAGATTTCCAATTCAATAAAAATCATTGTCGTCAATTCACTAAATTATGCTGTCCAGCCCCTGATCTACAGGCTGATGAATGAACCAAACAACAAACGGTTTTACTCGAAGGTTCTTACTTATTCAGGGTTTGCCATCATGTATCTGGTACTGGTCATTTCAGTATTCGGGAAAGAGATTGTTATGCTGCTGGCACAGAAAAAAGAGTATTGGGATGCTTACCTGGTAATCCCGTTTTTATCATTCGGACTTTTCTTTGGCTCGCTCAGGGATACATTATTTACAGGACTTAATTTCGCCAAGAAGACCAGGGTTTCAGCAATTATAACTATTTCATCTGCAGCAGCAAATGTAATTTTAAATATAGTTTTCATTTATTATCTTCATTCAATAGGAGCAGCAATAGCTACTCTGTTAGCTCAGTTTTTATATTTTGCACTCATCTGGAAATATTCGCAGAAATATTATTTCATCCCTTATGAGAAAAACAAGATCTTCAAAATATTCCTGACCGGAGCTGTTCTTACAATACTTGCAATGGCAGCAGGTTATTTACCATTGCTCCTGTCAATTGGTATCAAGCTGATCCTAGTCCTTATTTTCCCGCTGGTACTGTATTTCTGGAATTTTTATGAAGAAATAGAATTAGTAAGGTTGAAAGAATTATGGGGCAAGTGGAGGAATCCAGCTAAATGGAAATACTATTTAAGAAAGAATTCTCCTGAAGAAACAGATGATAATTAATTATTTTTACCCTTCAGTAAACAGGAATATTTAAAAATAAGAATATGCAGATAAAGGATTTTTTCAAATCGGCGATCCCACATTTTATTGCTATTGCCGCCTTCTTAATAATAAGTGTCGTTTATTTTTATCCGGTGCTGGAAGGCAGGGTTCTTAAAGCCAACGATTCAATGGTTGCGAAGATAAATGCTAAAGAGATTATGGATTTTCGGGCAAAATATGACAAAGAACCTTTATGGACAAATTCGATTTTTTGCGGAATGCCTACATATGTTATAGCAACAAATTATTCCGGGAATCTTTTCAAGCAGGTCGATCATATTCTGAGGATTTTCGGAATGCCAGTTTCGGTAATATTCCTGGCAATGGCAGGGTTTTATGTTTTGCTCCTGATGTTCAGGGTAAATCCATGGCTGTCAATAGTGGGAGCCCTGGCATACGGATTATCATCATTCCTGTTTCAGGTTATTGCAGCAGGACATAATACACAGGCAATCGCACTTGCATATATGGCTCCGATGATTGGTGGAGTTTATTATACTTACCGGCAGAACATTCTTAAGGGAGCGCTTTTCACTGCTTTTATCCTTACCCTAGAATTGCTTGCTAATCATCCGCAGATTACCTATTATGCTTTTATCTGTCTTCTTGTGTTTGTAATAACTGAATTCATATTTTCTGCCAGAGAAAAAACATTTGTAAAGTTTGCTAAGGCTTCCGGAGCACTTGTTATAGCGTTTATCATTGCAATCGGAGTTAATTTCGCCTTTTTGTACACTACGTATGAATATGGGAAATATTCGATGCGGGGTAAGTCGGATCTGATAACTGACTCTAAAAATTCATCTAACGGACTTAAAAAGGATTACATTACACAGTGGAGTTATGGAATTGATGAGACATTAAATCTATTAATACCAGATTTCAAAGGCGGATCAAGCACTCCATTCGACCGTGATTCTGAGACAGTAAAAGCAATACGAAGAAATACTAACTCATCGGATGCCAGCGGGTTAATGAAATACTGGGGACCCCAGATGAGTACCGAAGGCCCGCATTATGTAGGGGCAATTGTCTTTTTTCTTTTTATCCTTGGATTAATAGTAGTCAAGGGACGGGAAAAATGGTGGCTGCTCGTTGCCACCATTCTTTCAATAATGCTCGCATGGGGCAAGAATTTCATGCCTCTTACAAATCTGTTTATCGATTATTTCCCCGGTTATAATAAATTCAGGTCTGTTACATTTATTCTGATAATTTCCCAGTTCTGCATTCCGTTACTTGGAATACTTGCTTTGAGAGATATTTATAACTCAGAAAATCCAAAGAAAGATCTGCTTAAAGGATTTTTTACAGCGCTTGGAATTACCGGTGGCCTGGTCCTGTTAGTCTTCCTTATTCCAGGCATTGCAGGTTCATTCCTGAATCAATACGAAATTAATTATCCTGACTGGCTCAAGAATGCTTTGATTGCTGACAGAAAAGAGCTTTTAAAAACCGATTGTTTCAGATCGCTGGCTTTTATTGTTCTAGGCTCCGGAACAATATTCACGTTTATCTATGGGAAGCTTCGGAAAGAATATTCAATACTGATAGTCGGCATATTGATTTTGTTTGATCTTTGGTTCGCAGATAAAAGATATCTTAATGCGGACAGGTTTGAAAGACAGTCAATGATTCAAAAAACATTCTTACCTACACCTGCAGATGCATATATTCTTAAAGATCCATCTTATCACAGAGTTTGGAACCTGACGGTTTCGACATTCAACGATAATTCTCCTACTTCTTATTTCCATAAATCAATTGGCGGATATAATGGGGCTAAAATGAAGAGGTACCAGGAATTAATCGATTCTTCAATTTTCAGGGACTTTGAACGATTTGATGAACGGTATCAATTTGTAGCAAAAAATTCAAAGACGATAGAAGATCTGATACCGGTTTTTAAAACTACTCCAATCCTGAATATGCTCAATACAAAGTATATCATTTATAATCCTGAGGCTCCTCCTATTGTTAATCCAAATGCTTTTGGCAATGCATGGTTTGCTGAAAAGCCTGTAATTGCTGATAATGCTAACGAGGAGATATCATTACTCAATGTTATAAATCCTGCCAATGAAGCTGTAATTGACAAAACCTTTAATGATCAAATAACCAAATCATCATATCCTGTTGAAGAAGGTGAAAAAATTGAACTGACCTCTTATCAGCCAAATGAACTCGTTTATAAATATTCTGCAAAGTCACAGAAGCTTGCAGTATTTTCGGATATATATTACCCGGCAGGATGGAAATGCTCGCTCGACGGGAAAGAAAATAAATATTTCAGGGCTGATTATGTGCTCAGGGCAATGATTTTGCCTGAAGGCGAACATGAAATAAAATTCGCCTTTGAACCGGCTTCATTTACAATCGGTAACAAAATTTCTCTCGTAAGTTCAATCGTTCTGATATTGCTGCTGGCAGGTTTCATTGCATTGGAATTAAAGAAAAAAGCAAGATCATAATTTTATGATCCATTATGATAGATGCCCTCTATGTTCCTCTGTTGAAATAGAGGACTACTTATTGACCAGAGATTATTTCTTAAGCCGTGAAATATTTAAGTTAATTAAATGCTCCGGCTGCGGATTTATTTTAACGCAGGATCATCCGGATGCCAGTAATATTGACCGGTATTACGCTTCTGATGATTATATATCACACAATGAATCAGCAACAGGGTTTCTGAACAATTTGTACAGGCTTTCAAGGAGATTAATGTTGAAGAGGAAAAGGGCGATTGTAAAAAATTTTACCGGATTAAGAAAAGGAACCATACTCGATACAGGCAGCGGAACAGGACACTTTCTTTCTGTTATGAAAGAGGCAGGATGGACGGTTAAGGGAGTGGAAATCAATAAGAAAGCCCGTGAATTCTCTGTTTCAACCTTTGGTCTGGAAGTAATCTCACCTGAACAATTATCCTCATTACCTTCCGGCAGTTTTGACTGCATTACAATGTGGCATGTTCTGGAACATTTCGAGGAGCCGTTCAGATATGCTTCTGAAATACTGAGGCTTCTTAAACCTGGAGGCTCATGCATTCTGTCACTTCCTAATTGCCAGTCGTTTGACGCGGAGCATTATAAAGAATTCTGGGCCGCTTACGATGTTCCCAGACACTTGTGGCATTTCGCACCTATTACTTTTAAAATTTTTGCAGAAAGAACTGGCTTTAAACTAAGTCGTCTGAAAAGTCTGCCACTTGACGTTTTTTATATTTCTTCTTTAAGCGAAAAATATAAAGGCTCAAATCTGAGCCTTATTACTGGTATGATCAATGGCTTGTGGTTCTCTGTAAAATCCTTTTTTAATAAAAACAGATCAAGCACGCTCATCTATTTTATCACTAAGAAATCTCCTTAAAAAAACTTAGTTGATTTCATCTCCCTCTCTCTCCCGCAATCTCTCACTTTTTCCCTTATTTCAATATTGTTAAACTATTATTGTCTGTCAGGTAACTTTTTAATACCTGTCGAGCCAGCGGTATTTTCTGGCGCTATCTCCAAATTTCAGAGCTACTGTTATTTCGTGTGTTCCGTATGTGACACTTTGTATTTCAGACATTGTAAAATCGAAAGAATAACCTATGAAAAGATTATCATATTTTACACCAAGATTTGCAATGATTGCCTTGCTTGTTCTGTAGGTAATTCCTGCCCAGAAAGCCTGGTTAAAAATATAAGTTAATCCGATATCTGCCTGAGGTTTAATTTGTTCCGACGTCATAAAAAGTACCGATGGCCGAAGGTCCATTTTTGTATTTAATTCAAAAACATAATCACCAAAAAGGTAATAATGCCTGTCGAGTCTGTAATTTTTATAAGCAAAGTCGCCGATTTTTGCAGTAGCTTCAAAGAGCTGATCGGCTGAAAGGCCTATATTGTACCTGGCGTTCAGCAGATATATTCCACAGGTTGCATCCGGTACAAAGATTCCCCGCCGTAAATCATTATTTAACCATGGTTCATCAGGATCTTCAAAATCAATTTCCTTTTCATCAATCTTAAAATGATAACCCGTAAATGCAAGGCCCATAGAAAGCTGAGTAGCTTTTCGCAACCATAAATGGTACGAATAGGCGAGCTGGAATCCGGTCCTGTGAATTAGTCCGTTTTTGTCACTGAACACATAACCGCCAAGACCAACCCTGCCGTCTGATTTTGGTCTGAACACTTTCCTTCTGGTATTTACCTGTTTAATAGAAAGACCCCTTTTAAGCATCCTGGCCTGTACGCTGAAAGAGAAGGTTCGTGGTGCTCCAGAGTAACCGACCCATTGTTCCCTGGCAGTTAGATTAAAACTTGTATAACCATCACTTCCGGCGACTGCAGGATTTATCAAAAACTTGTTGTACAGATACTGGCTGTATAAAGGCAGCTGCTGACCGGCAGCAAAGTTGCCAATTACAAGAAAAACAAATATGTACAATATTCTTCTCACAGGAAGATAAAATTAACAGCTTTCATCTTACAATAGTCACATTACCGATAAGCGGTTTCGAACCATTATGTAAATCGATAATATAATGATATGAGTCTATCGGCAGCTTTCTTCCATTACTTGTTCCATCCCATGGATCCGGGTAACCTTTACCTGATTTCCATATCAGTTCACTCCATCTGTTGAATATCTTAATTTCCAGACCTGGATATAGCTCTTTATTGCCAATATTCCAAACATCATTTATCAGATCTCCATTAGGTGAAATGGCATTCGGAATAATAAGACATGTTTCGTGAAGTGGGTCAACATACACAGAATCCCTGACCGAACAATTATTAAGGTCTGTAACTTTCACTGAATACCAGCCGCTAGATATATCTGAAATAACGTCGCTTGTTGAATTATCCGACCATTTATAAACATAATTTATTCCATCCACTCCGCCGGTAGCAGTCAACTTGATCTCTCCGTCTGGTTTGTCAGCACACCATGGCTGAGTGACCTCGAATTTGAGTTTAATGGAATCAGATTCGGTAAGTGTAACTGTTGAATCAACACTACAATTGTTAAGGTCTGTCAGAATTACGCCGTAATCACCTGCAACAAGCTTCCTCCTGTTATGCTGTGTAGAACCATCTGACCACAGGTAGCTTACACTTACAACTTCGTTTACAGGTTCAATTTCGATAGCGCCTGTTTTCTTGCCGGCACAAAGTATATCAGTTAAATCAAGAATCATATCAAGTTTCCCGGGCTGGGTCAGATTAATTGTCTCTGTAGCTGTACATAACATAGAATCAGTTATTACCAGGGTATACTGACCGGCAGCAAGGTCTGAAATATTCTGAGATGACGATGAATTAAACGGTGCCGGTCCTGTCCAGCTATATGAATATGGAGGTGTCCCTGATGTCATGGTTATATCAATAGATCCGTTCGAATAGCCATAACAGCTTACCTGATATGTGTTAAAATCGGATAATGTTTTTGAATACAGAACCGTAGGAGGATTTATTAAGGCAATTGTATCGTCAATTGTACAGTTGTTTGCGTCTGTAACCTGTACGGAATAAGTTCCCTCGGTCAAATTTGAGATGTCCTGGTTTGCTGAGCCATTTGACCACAGATAAGAATAATTAGTGACACCACCGGTAACAGTCAGATCTATTGAGCCGTTGTCTAACAATGGAGCTGCACATGTAATATTTGTCGGGATTAAATTTGTAATAATTGCAGTTGGCTGAGTAAGAGTTATTACTGTATCTTTTGTACAGGTATTTGAATCCAGAACATGAAGATTATAGGTGCCGGCGATCAATGACCATTGATCTTCCTTTTCTTTGATAAGGCCACCACCATCGGTTGTGCTCCATGTATAATGATAATTACCAACACTTCCTCCTGTAACTGTTACATCAGCTGTACCTGTACCGCCATTGCAATTAATATTATAAGCCGGATCCGGAGAAATTGACAGCGCAGCAGAAATATGAAGCGGATCTGGATCTTTAAGGACGAAAGTGGGTTGAGGTAAAAGGATACATGAAGTATTTGCCTGATCGGTAACTGTCGCTATATAAGTACCTTCTTTTAAGTTTGAAATAGCACTTGTCGTGGCTCCATTTGACCACAAGTAATTATAATTATGAGATCCTCCGTCAACTGTTATTTCAATAGACCCGTTAGAATATCCATCGCATGAAATATTAAATGCACTGTCAAGGCTATATGATAATTTTGATCCTGCAAGATAAATACCTGCCGGCTGGGTAAGAGTTACACTATCAAGACTGGGGCAATTATGGAAATCTGTTGTTGTCAGATAATAGGTGCCGGCCCGTATGCTGTCAATTACATCAAGACTATCGGGTCCCGTTATAAGTCCATCTATTGTACTCCATTTATAACTGTAATTCCCATTCCCTCCACTAATTGTTTTTACCCAGGCTGATCCGTCTGAATAATTCAGGCATGAAACATTATAGCCGCCAGGAAGATAAGTACTTTTATCGAATGTTACCTTGATTGGAGGAGGTTCTGCAATTGATTGTGTCGGAGGAAGCGGATTCTGACATTCGTTCTTATCTTTTGTATATAGTGTATAGGAGCCTGATTTGAGAGAATTAAAGACTTTATGATAAGAGAATCCTGGCAACGATAGAGTATCGTGGCCTACTGTATCCCATCCATTACGAACAAGCCAGAATTCATAAGGCGGAATTGCTGATGTGGTAGTTTCTTCCCATACCCATATTTCACCATCTGCTGAATCAGGACATGATGTTCCATAGCCTGTGTCTGTTTCTTTTACATATAGTTGGGAATGGAAATCAGCAGATGCTACCCACTCTTTATCGTTACTGGGACAACCAAGACTATCCTTTACAGTTACATAATACCAGCCAGTATAATGTACTACCAGATTATCTGAATAATTATTGGTTGTATATGTTGTATCTGGACGCCATGGCCTTGTCCAGTAAAGCTGGTCAGGCTTCGATGTTTTTGATAATAAAGTAGTTATGACTCCGGAACCACCTCCTGCGCAGACGAACGGGGATGAAATGGACATATCCTGCAGCGGTTTTGGATGAATTTTTACCTGGGCAATAACTGTATCACCTGTCAAACATCCTGAAACAGTATTTTTAGGAGTGATATGATAATAAACTGACTTGATAGTGTCAGAAGAATTCTGGTAAGGGTAGGTGATATGGTCATTTTCTTGCCGATTACCAGAAGTTGTATTCCCGGTTACTGAAGCATCTGTTATAGTTACAAAATAATCATAATCAATAACTCCCTTGTTCATTGTTGTCGGAGTTCTCATAACAATATCCGTGGATGTACCAAAGCAGATTGCCGGCAGATTATTAAGCGGTGTGGCACGTGGGGTAGGGTTAACTGTAACTGTCGATGTAACAGGCTGACCAACGCATCCGGTCGGTCCTCTTGGTGTTACAATGAATATCACCTTAACCCAAGTATCTATCGTATCAGTAAATGAACCTGATATTACATCACCAATATTAAAATAAGTTCCACCCATTGGAATGCCGGATGATATACCTGTTGGATTGTCACGTGTCCAATTAAAGACAGTTCCTGGATTATCGTACCAGGTTAAATTAAGAGCTATATCTTCAAATGGGATATCGGAACATTCATGATCCTGGGCTGAAATAGATACAGTTGCTCTAGGATTTTTCATTACAACAAGTGTTGCAGAATTACTCCTGGTAGAATTCCTGTACCTGTCAGTTACAATGCAATAATAAGTTCCGTCATCAACCAGGTTAATATCTATTACAGTAAGGGTTGGAGTTCTTGCTCCGCTGTAATTTGGACCATTTACTATAATAGTGTCGTTTTTGTACCATCTGTAAGTCAATTTTGCTGCGCCTGTAGCAGTAACACTAAAAATTGCATCTGTATGTTCGCATTGAACCAGGCTGTCAGGATGATTTGTAATGAGAGGTCTCGCCTTGCCAAGTGCAAATTCAGTACCTGATGATGAAATGCCACCAGTAAGATTATTCCTGAATACCACACTGTTAACTGTATCTGCAACAGCATGAGTACCATCAACAGTCCAGTTTCCCGATGCAGGACGTTTAATAATCCTGGTTGTATTGATTACAAGACTATCGAAACCTGCCGCATTCAGGTTGATATTGTAATTATTAATTGTAAAACCTCCATTTGCCTGGAAGCTCCAGTAACCGCTTTTATATTGTTCGCTTATTTCAACAGGTGGATCAGATAATGGGAGACCCAGGCTTCCGGGGTTTGCAGCAAAAAACTGTGAAAGCACAGAACCTGAGACAGGAATATTATTGGTAATAAGATTTGCCGGGTTGTAATGAGAAATGGTACCTAGCGGGAATAAATAAGTTCCTTTTTCGCTGATTCCTCTTTCAAATTTTCCAAGAATTCTGCTGCCGGTAGTCGAGGTATAATTAAGTGCAGCAGCAAGAGGGTTATTAAGGTAGAATAAAAAAGTTCCGGCGTCAATATTGCCCAGAGACATAGTCAATGTCCCCAGGACAGTAATATTATTTAAGATACTCACCCGTTGTGGCAATGCACTGGAATTATTTATGGAGAGATTATAAAAATTCACATTGTCATGGGTAATTGACTGGTTATTATTGACTCCGTCGAAAATCACTGTGCTGTTTCCTGGGAAAAACAATCCTCCAGTACTTGACCAATTACCTTTAAGGCTTATTGTGCCATCACCTCTTGTTGTTGCGACACTTGTATAATTACCTGAAAGGTTGATAGTACCATAATTCCAAAGACTTCCCCCGGCTTTATTATCAGCATCTTTTGAATTGATATAAGTGCCTGGCTTAACATAAATATACGCGCCTTCATTGCTTACGACCTGGGCAGTAGATGTATTTCCAAGTAAAAACATATATGCAATGAACAAGAAGATAACACTCCTTACGAGAATGTCTATCTTCCTGATCTTCAGCTGCATCATATGTTTTACTTTGTTAATCAAGTTTGTCAGCTATAACATTTTGTCTTGCATCTTTATAACCCACCCCTGGCCTCCCGCTATCGCGGGACAGGCTCTCCAGGGAGGGGATCTTTGTGCATTATCCCATTTTTATTAATTCATCTGTCATTGCGAGGAGTCCCGATATTTATTGGGACGACGAAGCAATCTTTCTTTTTTCTTTCTTCGTCCTCCGTAGCTTCAGCGAAGGAGGATTGTCTTTTATCTTATTTCTTTACTTGTTTTACTTCCATTAATGTAATATCGAATACCAGTGCAGTATTTGGCGGGATGAGGTTAGGCAACCCTGCTGAACCGTAAGCCAGCACTGATGGTACAAATATTCTCCATACAGAACCTTCAGGCATAAGCTGAATAGTTTCATTTAATCCTGGTATCAGGTTACTTGTAAGAGCTCTGATAGTTTTCTTTTTCTGGAATGTATCCTCGAAGACAGTTCCATCGGGAAAAATTCCAATAGCGTTCATTACCACGCTGTCAGCAGCTGTGGGGCGTATACCGGTTCCCATTTTTACCACGATATAGTGGACTCCGTCGGGCAAAGCTCCAACACCGGGTTTTCCTTTTAATGCAGCAAAGATCTGTTCTTCCATCTGACGACTTCGCGCACTCTGGATAGAAAGCTGGTAAGAAGAGACGAGCGGAGCGATGATCGTATCGGGAAGAGCAAGCTTTTTATTTTGTAGGACATCATCCATTCCTCTTTTAAAGAGAACCTGGTTAGTTATTGAAAAACCGTTTTTTACCATCCACTGACCAATAAAAGCGCCGAGAGTGTACTGAAGGGTATCAGCTGAAGAACTCAATTTAATAAGTGTCTGAGGTACACTTATTGGCTTCTGAGGTTGTTGCTGGGCTGAAACGGTGATGGTTAGCATCAATGCTGCGAAAACTGGTATAAGTATCTTCATGTTTTTCAATTAATTAACTTTTCAATTATTACAAGAATTGGTTTTAATTTATAGTATTCTATTCGTGTTGATTATGTTACATTTGCAGTAACAT